>CAZLBL010000115.1:0-4976 GCA_964557825.1 uncultured Ruminococcus sp. | reverse complement strand
TTACAAGCGAATTTTTCTGCGAACACGGCGGGTTTCTCGCAAGGAGTAAGCGTATTGCAGCAGAAGCTGAATGAACTGAACACCGCGATGGAGCAGACAAAACAGTCTGTCAAAAACACAAACTCCGAAATACGAACCTACCAGAAAGAACTCACTCAGCTGAAAAATGCTACCAACAACGGCACAACCGCCACTGATGAGCAGAAACAGCGAATGCAGGAGCTGCGCGACAAAATAGCGCAGACCACCTCTCAGCTTGGCACAATGCGCACCGCTCAGCAGGATTTGCAGTCGCAGATACGCAAGGTAAATTCAGAATTGGAAGATGGCGCGAAAAACGCTTCAACATTCGGCGATGTGCTGAAAGCTTCGCTTTGTTCGGCGGCGGTTCAGCAGGCTGTTAGCAAGCTTGCAAACTCTCTGAAATCAGTTGCAAGCTATTGTTACAATGTTGGCAGTTCATTCGAGGCGGGAATGTCGCAGGTATCGGCGATTTCGGGAGCGACCGCCGCCGAAATGGAACAGCTTACCCAGAAAGCAAAAGACCTCGGCGCGGCGACAAAATTCACCGCGTCCGAAGCCGCAGAAGCTATGAACTATATGGCAATGGCAGGTTGGGACGCGGAGCAAATGCTTGACGGCATTGACGGTGTAATCAGCCTTGCGGCGGCAAGCGGTGAGGATTTGGGGCAGGTTTCGGATATCGTGACGGACGCAATAACCGCGTTCGGGCTTGCCGCAGAGGACGTAAACCACTTTTCAGACGTGCTTGCGGCGGCGTCTGCGGCGTCCAACACGAATGTCGGTATGATGGGCGAAACATTCAAATACTGCTCCACGCTTGCGGGCGCAATGGGATTTGCAATTGAAGATGTAGCCGAAGCAATAGGCGTTATGGCGAACAGCGGTATCAAGTCCACAATGGCGGGTACGGCGCTGAGAACGCTGCTGACCAAGCTGTCCGACGAGGTTAAAATCACTGGCGACGCTATCGGCGAGGTTACGATTAAGACAAGCAACGCGGACGGCTCTATGCGCGGTCTTACGGAAATCCTCACAGATATGCGCGCGGCTTGGGCAGGACTTACCGAAAGCGAGAGAGCAACGCAGGCGGAAGCTATCGCGGGCAAAAATGCCATGTCGGGATTTCTGGCGCTGATGAACGCGGGCGAGAGCGATGTGGAAAAGCTGCGCGCGGCGATTGAGGAATGTGACGGCGCGTCCGCTCAGATGGCTGAAACAATGCAGGACAATGTTTCGGGTGCAGTTACTATTATGCAGTCCGCGTTAGAGGGACTTGGAATTGCAATTTATGAGAAATTCGGCGATGAGCTGAAAGACAATATTAACGATATCACGGATATTTTTTCAAGTCTTACCGAGAAAATTGACGGCGGTGTGTATGATGAGGTATTTGAACATCTGGCAAACAGTGTTGGAAATGCAGCAGAACAGCTTATAAATTTAGCTACAACTGCTCTCCCTAGTATTATTGAGGGATTGGCAAGCTTGATTACAATTGTTGTGGAGGGCAGAAATGTAATTGCAGGCTTGGTCACAACCTTTATCACTTGGAAAGGTGCAATGGCGGTTGCGACAACTATAACAAAGGTTGTAAATGCAGTAAAAGCGTTAAAAACAGGGCTTGCCGCCGCAAAGACGGCAACCAAAGCTGCAACGGTGGAGCAAAATGCGCTTAATGCTTCACTTATAACTAATCCATGGGTAACGCTTGGCGTAGCCATAGCGGCTGTGGTTGCGGGTATTGCGGTATTTGCCGTAACCTCATATGATGCTTCGCAGTCTGTCGCAGAGCTGCGTGACAAAGCCGAGGAACTTAACCAAACCGCGCAGGAAAGCAAATCCGCCGCCGATGATGTAGCCGACCTTGTTGAGGAATACAAGAACCTCAAAGAAACCGCAGACGATACCGAAGAAGCCAAAGCAAAGCTGAAAGAAATACAGGACAAGCTGATTAACACCTACGATTTGGAAGCGGACGGTATCGACCTTGTGAATGGCAAGTATGAAGAGCAGCTTGGTTTGTTGGAGCAGTTATCCGCTGAAAAGGGAGAAGCGGCAAAGCGTGACGCTTACGCAGCATACACAGGCTATTTGGAGCAAGAGGAAGCGGAAGAAAAAGCGGTATCAGAACACTGGCTGTCGATTGGCGATTACGAAAGCATATTCCGCAATGATAATAAAGACTTTACCGATTTTGGCAATGCGCTTGCAAGCCTTATCAAGAATGACGATAATATAAGTTTTAGTGGTAAAACTGGTTGGGAATCATTTTTTGCTGGGCAAGGAGGTAAACCCGCTGCGTTTGCCTTTACAGGCAGCACAGACGAAAAGCTTGCGGCGTATGACAAGGTTCTTAAGCTTTTTGAGGACAGCGGTGTAGCAAGGTCAGGCGGTGCAGCAACTACCCTTTATAATGACATGAAAGCGGCTTATGATGATTTATCCGCGCAAGCCGAAACCAACAAGCAAATCCTTGATACCTATGACTATTATTTCGGTGATAATAATACACAGGGTTCTGAAAGCGCATATCCCGTCTATTACGCAGGCAACACGCCGCCAAACCAAAATCCCAACTGGTACGCTGATGAGCAGGCGGCAAAGCAAGCCGCACATGAAGCAGAACGTGACGCAAATCTGCTTAAATACAAAAACGAGAAAACAGGCGTTGATTGGAGCGATTATAATTCCATCAAGAAATATTATCAATATCTGAAAGACACTGATGAAATAAGCGCGGAGGAATATTATAATCAGCTTGAAAAATACGCAAACGAGCTTTTGGACGAGAAATCGGACGAATGGCGAAGCGCCACAGCCGAAATCTACAAGGGCAGAAACAGCGGAACGGGCAGTACGGGTACATCAAGCAGCGGCAATGACCTTGAAAGCCAATATGACAGCGAAAAGGAATACCTGAAATGGCGGCTTGACATGGGCTATATCACCGAAGCTGAGTATTATTCACAGCTTGCTGCGCTCCGTGATAAATACCTTGACGAAAGCTCAAGCAAGTGGCGCAGTGCTACGCTTGAAATCCACAAATATCAGGTATCCAAAAACGGCGATACGCTTGACGAAATCAAGGAGCAGTACAATGACGCAATATCCGCGATTGACGAGGAAATAAAGCAGCACAACCGCGACCGCGAGGACGAGGATATAGACAGCAAAATTGCCGAGGTTGACAAGCAGCTGCAATATGACCGTCTGGACGAATACAGCCGTATGCAGCTTGAACAGAAGAAGCAGGAGCTGCTTGACGAAAAGGAAGAAACCGAGTGGCAGCGGCAAAAATCTGACGAAAAGGAAATGCTCAGCACCGTCTACACGATGGCAAAGGACGCATACGACCAAGGTGTGGCAGACCTCAACAGCGCGCTGCAAGTGGCTTCTGCGGTCTTTGGCGCGATAGGCACAGGCGCACAGCAGACGGCAAGCACCGTTTCCACCGTCAATAATAACAGCGTCAGCATGATAATGAACGCCGTCAGCCAGACCTCCGACCAGATAGCGGCGGCGGTTATCAAGGCGCTTTCATCTTCGATTTAGGGGGATTTTATGGGACTTTTCAACTTTTTATCATCGCGCGAAAAACGCGCGGCGGACGAGGTGCAGACAGACGATGTGCTGCTGCGCGCGATTGTAGGCACAGGGCAGATTGACGAGGAACAGGCGCTTGCAATTCCTGCGTTTGCTAAGTGCGTGGAGTTTATCGCGGACACAGCGGCGGCGCTGCCGATAAAGCTTTACCGCGACTGCGCGGTACATCAGACAGCAGAGGAAATAACCGAGGACAGGCGGCTTGAACTGCTTAACGGCGAGGGCGGCGACCTGCTGACCGCATATGACGCGCGCCGCGCGCAAATCCGCGATATGCTGATATTCGGCGCGGGGTATATGTTTGTGGAGCGAGCGCAGAACAAGGTGCGCTCGCTTCGTTATGTAAAGCACGGCGCGGTAAGCGTCTGCACAAACTCCGACCCGATATTCAAGGACGCTGAAATCCGCGTAAACGGCAGGGTTTATTATCCTTGGGATTTTGTTATAATAACGCGCAGCTCTCGCGACGGCGTTACGGGGCGCGGAATGCTGCGGCAGATTGACAAGCTGCTTTCAACCGCGTACAACGAGATGATTTATGAAAGCATGATTGCGAAAACAGGCGGCAACAAAAAAGGTTTTTTGCAGGCTGAAAAGAAGCTTTCCCGCGCAGCGATTGACGAAATGCGCGCCGCGTGGAACGATATGTACACCAACAATAACAGCAATATGATGGTATTGAATGACGGCGTTAAATTCGCGCAGTCGGCGAGTACCTCGGTGGAAATGCAGCTTAACGAACACAAGCGCACCAACGCGGAAATGATAGCGCAAAGCTTCGGCTTGTCAACGGCGGTGATTTCGGGCAGCGCGGGAACGGCGGAATATATGTCCGCGATAAAAACGGCGGTAATGCCTGTTGTGGAGGAATATCAAGCGGCGCTTGACCGCGCACTGCTGCTTGAAAGCGAAAAACAGGCGGGATATTATTTCGTGCTTGACGCGGGCGAGCTGCTGAAAGGCGACGCGGTGAGCCGCTTCAATGCGTATGCGGTGGCATTGCAAAACAACATTATGAGCATTGACGAGGTGCGCTACCGCGAGAACCTCGCTCCGCTTGATTTCAATTACATGAAGCTTAGCCTTGCAGACGTCTTGTATAATCCAATTAGCGGCGAGATTATAACCCCAAACACAGGTCTTACACAGGACGCGAAATCGGGCTTGACAGCCCCGCCGCGGGGGTGTATAATTGAGGAAGAAACCCGCAAGAAAGATAATTGGGTCAAAGGCGATAAGGGATTGTTTGCGGGGAGTGTGCCTTATGCTTCGCGCGTTAAACTTGCTAAAGGTGAGTATAAAAAGATTACAAGCGAAATCAGCACGAATTACAGTAAGTACGCGGGGAA
>CAZLBL010000114.1:0-5049 GCA_964557825.1 uncultured Ruminococcus sp. | reverse complement strand
GGAAAAACCGCAGACGGAAAAACCGCAGACGGAAAAACCGCAGACGGAAAAACCGTCACGGTAAATTCGCCACAATTAAATAATAATATACAAAATACTAAAAAACAAAATACTAATTCCATCAATCGGGGGGAGCGGAGGGCAAGCATTGCTTCGCATGAGGTGGAAATACTCTCTGCCGAATTTGGCGCTGAGCTTGCCGGCAGCGCCCTTGATACGCTTAACGAATATCTGAATGCAAAAAACCGCACTATCAACGGTGTTGTGGTTGATAATGCGGAACTTGTCCATATATTGGGTAATGCGGGTATCGAGGATATCCGCGAGACTCTTAAAGCCGTGCAGGCTAAGTCGCCCGCAAGCTTTGCGGGATATTTCGGCACGGTGCTGTTTAATCTGGTGAAGCGCAGGATTGCAAAGCCGCCCGAAAACAGCAGCGCCGAGCCGTATTCCCCCACCGCTTCCCCCCTGCCCTCTATCAACTTTGACAAAATTATGCAGGAGATTTATGGGAAATATAACTTAGGCAAGATGTCCCCCGCCTCCGAACCGAACTTCGTTCGGCTCTAGGCGGCGGGTTACATTTACCATTCAGTAGGGGATACAATAGTGTCGAACTTGTTCGATACGCCTACTGAATGGCAGGTTGGCAAAGCCAACCCTTGCCACGTTAAATGACGGGGCAAGCCCCTTATTGAAGGAAAATGACAAATGACAACCGCCTTGCGCCCTGCGCACGCCTAAAGCCTTCCCCTTGAGGGGAAGGCTTCAGAAAAATCAAATCATGCTGTCCTCCCAGCAGTCGGGGGCGGTAAGACCGAACATCTTGACCACCGTGGGGGCAACGTTTGCAAGACCGTAATTGCCGTCCTTGATGGAGTACTTCACGTCCTTGTCATAGATGATGAACGGAACAGGGTTAAGCGAGTGCGCGGTTCTCACGTTAATCTCGCCCTTCTTGTTCTTTTCAAGCATTTCGTCCGCGTTGCCGTGGTCGGCAGTCACAAGCATGGTCACGCCGTACTCATCGCAGACCTCTTTAAGGCGCGCAAGACCAAGGTCAACCGCTTCAACGCCGACAATTGTCGCCGCCATTGAGCCTGTGTGACCCACCATGTCGCCGTTGGGGAAGTTGCAGCGCAGGAAATCGTACTTTTTGGACTTTATAGCCTCGATAAGCGCGTCCACAATCTCCGCAGACTTCATCCACGGACGCTGGTCAAAGCTTACGTTATCGGAGGGGATTTCTACATAATCCTCCAGCTCCTCGCTGAATTTACCGCTCTTGTTGCCGTTCCAGAAATAGGTAACATGGCCGTACTTCTGTGTTTCGGAAATGGCGAACTGCTTCATGCCCGCGTTTACAAACACCTCGGAAAGGGTGTTGGTAATCTCGGGGGGATTTACAAGGAAGCGCGCGGGAAGCTTCAAATCGCCGTCATACTGAAGCATGCCTGCGTAGCATACGTCGGGCTTCTTGCCCCTGTTGAAATAGGTGAACTCGTCCATATCGAACGCCATGGAAAGCTCGATAGCGCGGTCGCCGCGGAAGTTGAACAGAATTACGCTGTCGCCGTCCGTGATTTTGCCCACAGGCTCGCCGTTTTCGGCGATAACAAACGCGGGCAGGTCCTGGTCGGAGGTAACGCCTGTTTCAGCGACAAGGGCGTCAAACGCTTCAAGCGCGGAGGCAAACTGTCTGCCCTCGCCCTTTACATGGGTGTTCCAGCCGCGCTCAACCATAGCCCAGTCTGCCTGATATCTGTCCATGGTGATTTTCATTCTGCCGCCGCCGGAAGCAATGCGCGCGTCAAAATCTGCGCCGTTAAGCTCGGCAAAAACGTCCTCAAGCTGCTTGATATAGGCGCTGCCC
Source organism: uncultured Ruminococcus sp. (assembly GCA_964557825.1). GTDB lineage: Bacteria > Bacillota > Clostridia > Oscillospirales > Ruminococcaceae > CAG-115. The sequence continues at coordinate 3,176 of CAZLBL010000114.1, read as the reverse complement.
GTCAGCGGGGGGACATCTCTGCCGTCAAGAAGCGCATGCACGCGCACCTTGGAAATTCCGTCAGCCTTGGCGCGCTTTACCATGCTGATAAGGTGGCTGATGTTGGAGTGAACGTTGCCGTCCGACAGCAGACCGATAAAGTGCATGGTGGAATTTTTGGATTTAGCGTTGTCGGCAAGCTCCTTCCATGCGGGGGAATCGTACATCTTGCCGCTTTCAATGCTTTCATTTACAAGCTTTGCGCCCTGCGAGTAAATCTGACCGCAGCCAAGCGCGTTGTGACCAACCTCGGAGTTGCCCATGTCATCATCGGTGGGCAGACCGACCGCGCCGCCGTGCGCCTTAAGGCGCGTTGTTGGGCAGTTTGCCATAAGCCAGTCAAGGGTGGGGGTGTTGGCCTCTGTAACAGCGTCGCCAAGACCTGTCTTAGAAAATCCAACGCCGTCCATTACAACCAATAATACGGGTTTTGACATTGTTTTGTTCCTTTCTAAAGGCGGAGCGTTTGCTCCGCAATCGCCCTGCGCACTTCGTGCGCCGCTTCGCAGAGCGTCTGCGAAGCAGCCACTCTGACTTATTTCAAAGCCGCCCATTAACAATTGTTCATTATTGTAAGCTAGTGGCGCGCGAAGCGCGCAGAGTGGCTGCGCGAAGCGCAGACATTCGTACATTGTACATTCGTCAATTGCTCTCCGCCGCCTTGATAATCGTTGTGAAATCTGCCGCCTTGAGGGACGCGCCGCCGATAAGACCGCCGTCTACGTTCTTCTTGGAAACAAGCTCGGCAGCGTTGCCTGCGTTCATAGAGCCGCCGTACTGGATTGTGATTGTTTCAGCAACCTCAGCGCCGTACAGCTTTGCAAGAGTGGCGCGGATAAATGCGCAGACCTCCTCTGCCTGGTCGGCGGTAGCGGTCTTGCCTGTGCCGATTGCCCATACAGGCTCGTACGCGATAACGCACTTCTTAACGTCGTCTGCGGAAATTCCCGCAAAATCAAGCTTAATCTGGCGGGCGATAACCTCCTCGGTGATGTCGGCCTCGCGCTCGGCAAGAAGCTCGCCCACGCAAACGATGGGCTTTAAGCCTGCCGCAAGGGCAGCCTTGGTTCTCTTGTTGACGGTTTCGTCTGTTTCTGCGAAATACTGTCTGCGCTCGCTGTGACCGAGAACAACATATTCTACGCCCATCTCTGCAAGCATATCAGCGGAAATTTCGCCTGTGAAAGCGCCGCTTTTCTCAAAATGGCAGTTCTCTGCGCCGATTTTGATGTTTGTGCCTGCTGTTGCGGCAAGCGCGGTTTCAAGGTTTGTAAAGGGAACGCAGGCAACAATTTCAACGGAATTTACGTCCTTGACCATGGGCGCAAGCTCGGTAAGCAAAGCCTTAGCCTCGGGACGGGTCTTGTTCATCTTCCAGTTGCCCGCGATTATTGCTTTTCTTGTGGATTTGTTCATGATTATTTCCTTTCTATTAAGGCTTTATGCGCGAAATTAAAGTCGCAGCGTAAAGGCTTCCCCCTCTGGGGGAAGCTGGCACGGCGAAGCCGTGACTGATGAGGGTTTACCTTAATCCGCGAATTTAATTGTTGATTGAATTTGCTTTGTGGTTTGCCCTCATCACCCGCTACGCGGGAGCTTCTCCCCAAGGGGAGAAGCCTTTAGTGCGCAGAATTTAATTGTCGCTTAAATTATTTATCCTGAATTACATCAATACCGGGAAGCACCTTGCCCTCAAGGTATTCAAGGGAAGCGCCGCCGCCTGTGGATATATGGCTCATCTTGTCGGCGTAACCGAGGTTGATAGCCGCAGTAGCGGAATCGCCGCCGCCGATAATTGTGGTAGCGCCGTCAGCAGCCGCAAGAGCCTCGCATACAGCAACTGTACCCTTCTTAAGGGTGGGGTTCTCAAACACGCCCATGGGACCGTTCCAAACAACGGTCTTTGCAGCCTTTGCCTCAGCCGCAAACAGCTCCATTGTCTTTGTGCCGATATCAAGACCCATCATGTCAGCGGGGATTTTGTCGGAATCAACAACGGAAACCTCGATAGGAGCGTCAATGGGGTCGGGGAAATTCTTCGCGATTGTGGTATCGATAGGCAGAAGCAGCTTTTTGCCAAGCTTTTCAGCCTTTGCAATCATTTCCTTGCAGTAGTCGATTTTCTCATCGTCAACAAGGGAAGTACCAACCTCAAAGCCCTTTGCCTTAAGGAATGTGTAAGCCATGCCGCCGCCGATAATCAGCGTATCGCACTTTTCAAGCAGGTTGGAGATAACGTTAAGCTTGTCCGCAACCTTTGCGCCGCCAAGAATTGCAACAAACGGACGAACCGGGTCTTCAACAGCGTTGCCAAGGAAGTCGATCTCCTTGTTCATCAGGTAGCCGACAGCGGTTTCCTTAACAAACTTTGTAACGCCTGCGGTGGAAGCGTGCGCTCTGTGCGCAGAACCAAAAGCGTCCATAACGAAAAACTCGCCGTCGACAAGGTCGCCAAGTTCCTTTGCGAAAGCCTCGCCGTTCTTGGTTTCCTCTGCGCCGCGGAAACGTGTGTTTTCAAGCACTACGATTTCGCCGTCCTTCATAGCGGCAACGGCAGCCTTTGCGTTATCGCCCACAACGGTATCGTCCTTGGCGAATGTAACCTTTGCGGAAACCAGCTCTGCCAGCCTGTCAGCGGCAGCCTTAAGGGAGAACTTGTCCTCAGGGCCGTTCTTGGGCTTGCCAAGGTGGGAGCAAAGAACAACCTTTGCGCCGTTCTCTGTCAGCTTGTTGATGGTGGGGAGGGCAGCGACAATTCTGTTGTCGTTGGTGATTTTGCCGTCCTTCATAGGAACGTTGAAGTCTACTCTTACAAGTACCTTCTTGCCCTTGACCGCAAGGTCTGCTACGTGTTTTTTGTTAAGCTTGCTCATGGTTATATATTCCTTTCGTTTTCAGGGAAGCTCTGAAACCTTTTTCCGAGTTTCCCTTTAATATTGAACATTTTAAGGCGTTGCCACAGGCTATACGCCCACAAAATATATTGTACAACATTTCCGCCCATTTTGCAAGGGCTTTTTGAAATTTATTTGAGATTTTTTTAACAGGCAATTCCGCCCGCAAAAAAATCCCCGCCGGCGGCGGGGGACATCTTGCCTAAGTTCAATAAGGGGCTTGCCCCGTAATTTAACGTGGCA
>CAZLBL010000113.1:0-5071 GCA_964557825.1 uncultured Ruminococcus sp. | reverse complement strand
GACAGGATTTGAACCTGCGACCTCCGCGTCCCGAACGCGGCGCTCTACCAAACTGAGCCACATCTCGTAAAAATTAGCCTCCATCTGTGATGGAGGCGCTTGGTTGGGGTGGAAGGATTTGAACCCTCGAAATGGTGGAGTCAGAATCCACTGCCTTACCACTTGGCTACACCCCAGTGACTTAACGTATTATATTATACCACAGCCTTTTTATTTTGTCAATAGCTTTTCGCAAAATATTTTTGCTCTTTTACACAATCCGATAAGTTTTTTCAGAAAATCTTAAAGCAGCGCCGCATAAAATCCCAAGAGCAGGTCTTTATGCGGTGCTGCCGAGAATTTTCAGGCTTTGTGGAGTTTTATTGTGCAAGCGGGTCGGGGGCTTCAAACCAAAATGTGCTGCCCTGTCCCACAACGCTGTTTACGCCGTATTGGAAGCCGTGAAGCTCCAATATGTTCTTTACTATCGAAAGACCTATTCCGCTGCCCATTTTGGCGCGCTTGTGTGTGGCGGCGGGGTCGTTTACACGATAATATCTGTCCCATACAAGCGGGATATCATCGGGCTGTATACCGTCGCCGTGGTCTGTAACCTCAAAACGGACGGTTTTATTCAGCGTGCGGTACAGCCGTACCTCAACAACATTATCATCTCCCGCATAGGTTACGGCGTTGTTTATAAGGTTGTACACCACCTGCTCAAGCTTTATCGGGTCGGCGTCAATAAGGATATTGGAGCCGCCGTTAAGCTGTACATCAACGCCTTGCTTTTCGCGCAGGATATCAAAACGCGCTACAACGCCGCTTAGCCGCTCTCCAAAATTGAAGCGCTCGACATTGATTTCCGATACGCCCGCTTCAAGCTTTGACAGGTCAAGAATATCGCTTACAAGCGAGGTAAGACGGTCGGTTTCGTCTATAATTACGTTAAGATGCCGTCCGCGCTTTTCGGGATTATCACCCGACAGGTCGCGTATCATCTCGGCATAAGCCTTTATCATGGTAAGCGGGGTGCGCAGGTCGTGCGATATGTTGGAAATAAGTTCGCGCCGCAAACCGTCGGTTTTGGCAATCTCATTAGAAGCCTCCTTAAGAGTTGCGGACAGCTGCTTGATTTCCTCAATCTCATTCTCGCCTACCGAAATATCAAACCTGCCGCGTGGCAGCGATTTTGCAGCGCGGTTCATTATAATTATAGGTTTGGAAATCTTTACGGCAAAAAGCATTGATATCAGAAACGTCATCACAATGGTTATCAGCGCAACGATAAAAAACATACGCTTGAAAATTTCTATCGTTGTGCCAAGCGGCTGAAGATACGCACTCATGAATATATACGCTTCGGGCGCGGATTTATCATTGCCAAGATAGCTGCACAGCATTACGATGGTATTTTTTTCGCGCTCGTCCCTAAAACGGTAGTATACAACTCCGTCCTCGGCTGCGTCCACCTGACGGCAATATTCGTCCTTGGCAAAATGCGTAAAGGTAAAATTTCCGCCGATATTATTGAATGGCACACTGAAATTCTGTTTCGGGAAATATATTTCAATATACATCTTGTTTTCAAGTGCCACGGTTTCTATGGTAGAAGCGGCTCTTTCATCGGCAATGCTCCAGCACTGGCGGACCGTTTTAAGGGAGCTGTTGATTTCATCGGTCTTTATCCATTCATACAACACCGAAAACATCATTACAAGAAATACATAGGTAAGCAGCAGCATTGCCGCCACCACTATCTCAAATCTCAGCCATATCTGAAATTTTATGCTTCTGAAGAAGCTTTTTGTATCACACTTCAAACTTATACCCCATTCCGCGCAGCGTCACTATAAATTTGCGGTATGGACCAAGGTTGTTTCGCAGCATTTTTATGTGGGTGTCAATGGTGCGGTCATCGCCGAAGAAGTCATAGCCCCAGACCTCCTCAAGCAGCCTGTTTCTTGTAAGTGCGATATTCTTGTTGCGCACGATATAGAAAAGCAGGTCGTATTCCTTGGGGGTAAGGCTTGCCTTTTTGCCATCAATATAAACATCGCGCGAGGTGAAGTTGATTTCAAGCCCCTCAAAGCGGACGGTATCGGCAGCTTCCTCAGAAGCGGAGCTGCCGCCGCTGCTGCGTTTTATTATCGCGTTTATGCGCGCCATTACCTCTTTTGGGGAGAACGGTTTTACAACGTAATCGTCAATGCCCAGCTCAAATCCGAAAAGCTTGTCATACTCCTCGCCGCGCGCCGAAAGCATAAGCACGGGTGTGCTTTTAAGCTTGCGTATCTCCTTGCAGGCGGAGAAGCCGTCAAGCTTTGGCATCATAACGTCCATAACTATTATATCATAATCGTTGTTCTTTGCCATTTCAACAGCCTGCATTCCGTCGCACGCTTCCGAAACCTCATGCCCCTCAAACTCGGCATATTCCTTAAGCACCTCGCGGATATTGGCTTCATCATCAACAATAAGAATTTTGTACATTTTATCAACTCCTGTAAAAAGCGCCCCCCCGGAGCTATGAAAGGGAGCGCATTGGTTTCTGGAAAACCGCTCTGCACAACAGTTTCCCCGCTGACATAATTTTAATCTTCTATTATGATAAAAGCGTGAAAGTCCACTGAATATTGCTTGTCTTTTTGCATGATGGTTCAATAAGGGGCTTGCCCCGTCATTTAACGTGGCAAGGGTTGGCTTTGCCAACCTGCCATTCAGTAGGGGATTGTATCCCCTACTGAATGGTAAATGGAACCCGCCGCCTAGAGCCGAACGAAGTTCGGTTCGGAGGCAGGGGGACATCTTGCCTAAGTTATAGGTAATAGCTTATAAAATCGCTGATATAACCATCAAGTTCCGTTTCATCATAAAAATCGTCCTGCTCAAGCCTGAACAGGCGGATATCGTCCTGCGAAGCAATAGGTATGGATATACTAAGCTCCATTTTATCAGTGCATAAGATTTCGGCTTTGCCGCCTGCAAGCGCCGCAAATCTTTTAATAACTGCCATGCTTAAATCAAAAGCCGAGCCATGCAGACCGTAAGGGCTGCTGCCGCACGCTTCAAATGGTGCATTCACCAGTTTTATAACAGCGCTTGCCGTGTTGTCATCACAATACGCAACAATCTGCGGAACAGCATCGGAAGCGGAATACATCAGCATATTGAACACGGCGTTAATCAGCGCGGTCACAGCGCGTCTGCCATCGGCATACACATAAAGTCCGCTGTCGCACAGCGGCATATCAATACACCTGTCGCAGACGGCAAGCGCTGCGTTGCAGCGCCGGCAAATACGCTCACACAGCTTGCCGACATCAAACAAAAGCTTTTCCTCCGGCATAAGCATCATATCAATATAATTGCCAAATCCGTTTATTATATTGACAAGTCTGCTTGTTTTAAGCTTAAGCTCCGGCATAATTTCGGCAAAGCTGTCGCCTGCATGGTCAAGAGCCATTACAACATCGGAAACGCTGTTTGCGTTATACCGCAGAGAAGCGGCAACCGCCGCAAGCTGCTGCGGCGCGGCTCTGTGAAGTATGCCCCACGCCTGCGTGCTGTCTATGGTTTCGCAAAGATAATAAAGAGGACTGGGCGCGTCAGAGATTACATAAATCCTGATATAGTAAAAGTTATCGTCTAATATTACAGTGTCCTCGTGGCAGCTGCGTATCGGCAGATTTACCATGCCGCACAGCATTTCGGCAACAGCGGTTCCTTTCTTGATTATGCCGTTGCCACATACGCACAAAAGTGACGAGTCAAGCACGCATATAGGCATTTTGCTTGATTTCGCAATATCTATATAGTTTTGCAGGGTGCAGTTGCCGTTGGTCATTTGCAAAGTTCTTCCATTTCGTCAAGCAGGGTGGAGAACATCTTAAGCGCGTCGTTTACAGGCTTTGCCGTGGTCATATCCACGCCTGCGCCCTTCAGCAGAGATATGGGGTCCTTTGAGCAGCCGCCGCTTAAAAAGCCGATATAATCCTTAACAGCGTCCGCACCCTTGGTAAGAATACGCTGTGAAAGTGCAATTGCCGCAGAAAATCCCGTAGCATACTGGTAAACGTAATAATTGTAGTAAAAATGCGGAATACGCGCCCACTCCATATCAAGCTGGCTGTCTATGACAATATCCTCACCGTAGTACTTAAGATTAAGCCCGCGGTAAATTTCGCACAGCGCGTCCGCCGTAAGGCTTTCGCCGTTTTCCGTTTTTTCGTTGATGATAAGCTCAAACTCCGCAAACATGGTCTGTCTGTACAGCGTGGTGCGGAACTGCTCAAGGAAGTAATTTATAAGATACGCCCTGCGCTTTTTATCGGTGGTGGTTTTTAAGAGGTGCTGCATAAGCAGGCTTTCGTTGCAGGTGGAAGCAACCTCCGCAACGAATATCACATAATCCGCATAGCACACAGGCTGATTTTTATTGGAAAGGTAAGAATGAATGGCGTGACCCATCTCATGAGCCAGTGTAAATTCACAGTTGAGGGTATCCTTGTGATTAAGCAGCACAAATGGGTGAACCCTCGCACCCGCGGAATAAGCGCCGCTGCGCTTTCCCTCGTTTTCATAAACATCTATCCAGCCGTTTTCGCAGCCCTCGGTGAAGATTTTTCTGTATTCCTCGCCCATGGGTGCAAGGGAATCATAAACCTCCTGCTTTGCCTGTGGAAACGGGATTTCAAAATCCACGTCCTTAACCATAGGGCAGTAAAGGTCGTATGCGTGAAGCTGCTCAACTCCAAGCAGCTTTTTGCGCAGCCGAACGTAGCGGTGCATATAGGGAAGATTTTCGTTTACGGCTTCTATAAGCTGCTTGTAAACAGACACAGGAACCTCATTCCCCGAAAGCGCGGCTTCAAGGGTAGAGTTATACCTTCTTGCCTTTGCGCGGAAATTAAGGCACTTTGTCTGCGAAGCCAGAATTGCCGCAGAGGTGTTTTTATAGCCCTCATAAACGCTGTAAAGCGACATAAAGGCGGATTTTCTAAGTGTGCGGTCATCGCTTTGCATAAGCGGGATAAAGCTGCCGTGCGTAACCTGATGGGAATTGCCCTCGCCGTCAACCGCGTCGGGGAAT
>CAZLBL010000112.1:0-5199 GCA_964557825.1 uncultured Ruminococcus sp. | reverse complement strand
ACTGGAAATCGTGTGTTCGGCTAATAACCGACCGAGGGTTCGAATCCCTCCCTTTGCGTAAAAAAAACGATGTTTCAGCTTGGTTCTGTTACATCGTTTTTTGTTATATTGTGTTTTATACAATCAGACTAATTTTTGTATTCGTTGATGTGTTCATTGTAAAAGCTTAATACTCTTAGTGTGTATTTATCGTCATATATCTTTTGTGGATATTTCAAGAAAGCTCTTACTTGATTTAGTGTTTTAATTCCAGTGTCCACTTCCTTTGCATAATTCATAGCAAATGTTAAATGTCTTTCCAATTCTTCGGGAAAATCATGCTCTACATCCCTGTTATATAAATCAATATATTCATTAGCGTTGAATGTATCAACAAAAATACTATGTCTTATGATTTTGAGTACATTTTTCCACTGTACTTCTTTTGATAGAGAATATTTTTTTGTGTTTTGCATTTTTTCGCTCCTTTAGTCTTTAATTAGCCATTCACAATTTTGTTGCCGATTACATTTAGGCAGGCTTCCTGCATGGATATATCAGCATGGCTGTATAAGTCCATTGTTATTCCGATATTAGAATGACCGAGAACTGTTGAAATTATCTTGGGGTTAACTCCGTTTCGCACCATCATTGTTGCATATGAGTGTCTGAGGTCATGAATCCTTACATTGGGAAGTTCAAGACGTTTTAGAAGTATTTTATAATCACGTTGCAGTATGTTCTGTGTTATCCTGTTTCCGTTTTTCTTTCGCATGAGAAAGCCATCAAGGTTCTTTTGGCGGTTTATGTGATAATTTTCGATAATCGGAATATGTTCAGGCATAAGTAATATATCTCGTTTACTTTTTTCCGTTTTGCAGTCAGTTGTCAAAAACTCTTTTTTCACATACTGTGATGTTCTGCGGATACTCATTATATTTTCGTTAATATCACTGTATTTTAAGCCGAGACATTCACCACGTCTCATACCGTAGCACGTCATAAGAAGCACACAAAGCTTTATATCATCGTCACTGCTTAGTATATCATCAAGCAGAAGATTTATTTCATTGTCGCTTAGTGTTTGGTATGTATAGGTGTTTTTCTTTGGCATTTCATAAGAAGTCATGATATTAAAGCGTATGTATCTCCGCTTTTCAGCAAAATTAAGAGCCTGTTTTAATACTTTAAGTACATAGCGTATAGTTGAGTTATTAAGTCCTTTTTGTCTTAGTTTAATTACTAATAGGTCAATGTCAATATATTGCAGTTCTTCCGAATCCTTATCACCTAATACTGGAAGTATGTGATGGTCAATATTGACTTTATACCCCATGTAAGTGGTCTGCTTTATATTGTTCTTCATGTAGACTTCTTCATAAATTTCCATGATTTCATTTATTTTCATGGTTGAGATTTCCTTTTCGTAAATTAGTATTTTCTGTCGGTTTAACATAAGAGCGGTAATTTATTACGTTGAAATATCCGCTTTCTTCATCGGTGAGAAACTTTGTGGTTTCGTATGTCATAACCATATTTTCGACTTCTTTTGTGGCATTCAATTCATTGCAATAATGATATTCAGGCATTTTTATACCTTTGGAATGGCGGTATATATTCATTCCGGAAGGATAGTAAGCCAATCTTGCACCCTTTAGAACTCGTTTTGTGGCTTTTGTGCCATCTTCGTTGAGATAATCACATTCTTTCACCTTATATGCGTTTTGAAGCTTTGTGAGAGTATATGAGCTTTCTTGTAAATCTTCAAGTGGAATATCTCCAAGATATGCTGTAAGATATACGCCTATATTATCAACATTATCGAGGGCAGTTATCTTAACAAATCCCTGTTTCCACATATCACGCAATTCTTCGTTAGGTATGAACGGAGCTTCTTCACGATTATTGAAAATCAAAATCAAGTGTATATGCCATGCACCTCTTGCTTGAGGTTCAACAGCATTTATATATTCTGCTTCACCATACTTTTTCTTAAATCTTTTTCGAAAATTTTTGAAATCATTATAGAGCTTATTCAAATCTTGCATATTATCAGCATAAGTAAGAGTAACCCATCTGCATTTTTTAGGTTCTGTAACATTAGCATTTATGAGGTCACGAAGATTTTTTAATGATCTTGCTACACTGCCTTTATCGTCTGCTCTTTTTTCCTGTTTTTCAAATTGCTTGATTTCTCCATTACGTAGGTCTATATATTCAGTCTTGCTGATTTTCAATATGGGCGAACCTCGTATAACATTTTGTGAATACATAATTTCTTTTACATTACCGCAGGTCTTTACTTTAACAGTTTCATCTTCAAGCGGATGTATGTGTAATATCTTTGTTTCACCGTTTTCTTCGTAGTATCTCCGCTCGACTTTCATTAGTGCATATTTCCCCCAAAAATATAAATTTACCCTAAAGTTCTATTATAATCAAGTTAATATAGAAGATTTCGTTTAACTGCTATCTGTTAGATATCTGTAAATATAGTTTTTGCGTTAATAAATTCTCTGCGTTTTGTTATTTAGTCAAGTAATAACATTTGTGAAGTTAAGCTTACAAAGTTACGTTGTGTGCTGGCGTTCGTGTTATGGTTGATAAAAGGCGTGTAGCCGAGTAGTGGAGAATCATGCTTCGCAATGCGCACGAGGTGCAGTCTAAAACTTGAATGAGCTTCGCGCATCCCTCCTGTAGCTGAATAGTGGAGTCAACCTTGCAGTAGAGAATTCCTGTTTCAGCTTATTTTTTGTGGCTACAACATTTTTGAAATTATTTTAATTTACTCGTACTGTCATTCTAACACACTTCTGGAAATAAATCAACGAGATACTTGTATTATTTTTAATTTTATCGTAATTTTTCTTTTTGTTAGTTGAATTATAAATTATCGAGTGCTATAATCAAATTATAAATTAACTTAAAAAGGGTATATAACATGAATCCATTCAAGCCATATGAAAGACAATTCACAAATCAGGATAGAAAAATATTGCTTGCTAATTCTCTAAAACATTTTCGCCGTAGTAAAGGATATAGTCAAAAGCAGGTAGCGGAATTACTTGATATAAGCATAGCAACGTATAGTGGATATGAGCGTGGAGCAAGTGAACCAGATATAGAAACTCTTGTCAGACTTGCGTATTTATACGGTGTTTCAACAGATTTACTTCTTCAAAAAGCTAATCTGAACATGACTACCAGCAATGAAGGAGTGTTCAAATCGTTCAAAGAACAGACAGACGAAATGATTGAACAATTCTCTGAGAAAAAACAGCCTGCTATGGTGAAAATCGTCAATTTGATTAACAGCTTTATGGACCAGCTTGAAAAGGTCAAGGAAGAATTGCCCGAAGAATATGATAATGAAAAATACTATACAGACGAATCCGAAGTAGAAAATGCAGTAGAAACCAGTGAAGAAATATAAAATATAATTTCTTTTAGGTTCATTTCAGATTCTGCAAAATAACTTATTGGATTTATTCATACTCTATGTGTTGTGGGTATGTGTTTCTCATACTCTCGTATTTTATTATAATCATTTTGTGTGTCTTTATGTTAATTGTGTGAGAATTACGTATTAAATTTATGTTAATATATGAATATCTCATATTTTGATGTTGATTTTTTGTTGTTTATTCGGTATAATGTTAATAAAATATAATTTTTGAGGTTTGAATATATGAGGTCTTTAGCTCCGTATGAAGGTCAATTTAATAACAAAGACAGAAAAGCATTGCTTGCTACATCTCTAAAAATATATCGTAATGCAGTTGGATTAAGCCAAAAAGAAGTAGCAGAAGTTTTAGGTATCAGTATTCCGACATACAGTGGTTATGAAAGAGGTGCAAGTGAACCCGATATAGAAACTCTTGTAAGACTTTCTTATTTATTCGGTGTTTCTACAGATACTCTCCTGCAACGTAATTTTTTAGGTACTGATTCAACTATCACTGGTAATCTTAAATCTTATAAAGAACAACATGATGAAATGCTTGAATATTTCAAGGGTAATAACAAATATGCTGCTGTTGGTCTAATGAAAATGATTGATAAATTTACAAAGCAGCTTAATAAAGAAGCAAGTAAATTATCTGAAGAAGCAGCTAAGACACTTGAAGATATGATTACTTTTAAGTACATTCCAGATGATGAAGCAACTGATAATAATGAATCGGTTGATGAAGATAACAAGTAAAATTGTAAAACTGTAAGTAAATTCACGTCTGTACTTCCATGTGCTACCGCACATGAAATGCACTGACGTGAATATTATTGTCATTTTATCGGATTTCTGTTTTTGATTGTCTGTTTTATAACTTGAGTGTTATATTTTTGTTTACCATTACATTATACTGTATATGGGTACATATATCTATAATTAAATCACATGATTTTTATTGATTATTTTTGGTATATGTCACCATATTTCACAAAGGAGAAACTATGCCAGTTAAAGAATCCCAAAGAAAAGCAAGTATTAAGTATATTAACGAAAAAACAGATGAAATAAAAGTTCGGGTTCCAAAAGGAAAAAAAGAAGTTATCAAAGCTTATGCAGATGAATTAAGCGAAAGTGTTAATGCATTTATAAACCGTGCTATTGATGAAGCTATCGAAGTTCAAAAGAAAGAAGATAATAATTAAACTGTTTTTGCTTTTTGATTATAATAACATATTTACGTAAATATATCAATAGCTAAAAGTATAAATAATTTTGACTTCTTAGACATATAATTGTGTCTATAAATCTCTTGAGAAAGATGGTGATATAACTTGGCTACTACAAAAGCATCTCAGAAGGCTGTTAATAAATATATAAAAAGTAACTATGATAAAATAACTCTTTTAGTTCCAAAAGGAAAAAAAGAAGTTATCAAAGCTTATGCAGATGAATTAAGCGAAAGTGTTAATGCATTTATAAATCGTGCTATTGATGAAGCTATCGAAGCTCAAAAGAAAGAAGATAATAATTAAAGTGTTTTTTTGCGTTCCACAAGCTTTTAGAAGCTCTTGTGACACTGTTTATTGATTTTGTTTGTGGTGTATTATGTTGTATCATATAAAACTCTCACAATGCTTGTACATTGCTTGTACGATGTTGGAGCGATTGCAAGTGTGTTTGTTTATGATGCAGTTAATGCCTAACTGGAAATCGTGTGTTCGGCTAATAACCGACCGAGGGTTCGAATCCCTCCCTTTGCGTAAAAAAAA
>CAZLBL010000111.1:2573-5371 GCA_964557825.1 uncultured Ruminococcus sp. | reverse complement strand
TTGGCAAAGCCAACCCTTGCCACGTTAAATGACGGGGCAAGCCCCTTATTGAACCGCGTGGCAGCGCTGCGCGGAGGAGCACCGCAAGCTTGGATATTACGCGCCTAAAATTCTCTCCGCAAAGGGCGGAGGCTTTCCCACAGTGGAATATAAGGGCCGCCGCTGTACAGCCTATGCGGAGGAATTTGCGGCTTATCCATGCTGTAAGGACGATTGCCTTTCGGCTGAAAATGTCAAAGCTGCCGCAATAATGATGGCAAGGATTGCCGCGCTGCGGCTTGATTTTACGGAATATCCATCGGGCTACTGTCTGTTTGAACGCTTCTGCGAAAGCGGCAAAACCGATGAGGTGCTTGAAGAAGCGTTTTTGTGGAAAAGCTATGCCGATAAGCTGCCGCAGGAGTTCAGCGCGCAGACCGGGCGAATATGGCAGCGCTGGCTTGACAACCGCAGGGAGCTTGAAAAAGTATATGGCAGCCTGCCCACCTCGGTTTTTCAGGCGGACGTTAATCCGACAAATATTCTTGTGGACGATAACGGCGCGCTTGTCGGCGTGTTTGATTTCAACCTTTGCGGCAGGGATACGCTTGTAAATTATATGTTCCGCGAGTTTGACCATGACAAAAACGCGCAGACAATTCTGCTTGCGCTTAAAGCGGCAAGCACGGTTTATCGCTTTTCTGATGAAGAAATCGCCGCCATGCCGCTTGTTTTCCGCTGCATAAGACCGCTTTTCACGCAGTATGACGACAGACTTAAAAATGCAGATGGTTTGGTGCGCGACGAAATACAGAAAATTCTTGACGAAATTGAATATTGTCAGACGATGGAGATTGATTTTGCGGCGGCTTGCAAAGGCTGATTAAAGCGAGGTGCGTTATGCTTTATACTTATGACGGCATAGTTGTGGGGCGGCGGGAAATCGGCGAAAACAGCTGCTTTATCGACATACTGACGGACGAGTGCGGAATTATCGAGGCAACGGCGCACGGTGCAAAGAAGCTTAACAGCCCGCTGTTAAGCTCGGCTTCTATATTCGCCTACTCAAAATTCTGCCTTAACAAGACAAAGCTGCGCTATACCGTAAACAGCGCGAAGCCTATTTACAGCTTTCACAACATCGGCAGGGACATTGAAAAGCTTGCGCTTGCAAGCTATTTTGCGCAGGCGGTGCGTTTCTGCACGCCCGAGGAGCAGACGCAGGACAGCATGGTGCGCTTTTTTGCGATTGCGCTGTTTGAAGCAAACAGGGCGGCGCGTCTTGAAACGGTGCGTTCCGCGTTTGAGCTTAGATATTCGGCTATGCTTGGTTTTCGTCCTGATCTTGCCGCCTGCTTCAACTGCGGCTGCTATCAGCATGACGAGATGTTTTTTCTTCCAGACAGCGGCGCACTTGTTTGCGGCGGCTGTTTTGACAGGGAGTATGACGGGCGGTATTTCACGCTTTCCCCTGACGCTTTGGCGGCAATGAGGAATATTCTCTATGCGCCGCTTGACAGGGCGTTCCGCTTTGAAATTTCCGCAGACGGCGCAGCCCTGCTTTCAAGGATTACGGAGAGCTATTTCCTCTCGCATACCGAGAGAAGCTTCCCTGCACTGGAATATTTCAAGTCGCTGACATAATCGTCATGGATAAAAATATGTTGACAAATTAAATCGGTTGTTATATAATTAGTTTGTAATTTCATTACACTAAAGCAAAATTATATAAGGAGCAGTTAGTATGGGTTACAGCGGAAAAAACAACAAATGCAGCCAGTGCGGCTGTGTTATCAGCGATAATTCAAGCGGCTTCTGCACGGAGTGCGGCGCAACGCTGCTGTCAAGAAAAAGCAAGAAAACCGTGATATGCCATGCGGTAAGGGGCGCGGATTTGGTGCGGCTTGTATTTGCGGTGATACTGCTGATTGCGGCGTGCTTCTATTCTGTGTGGAACTTAAAGCACGTCACGGAGTACAAAGCCGCGCTTGAGCCGGATTATCTCACCGCGCAGCAGATGCTTGAAGCCGGCGGCGAGATTGACCCCGAGTTTCAGATGGCTTATAAGCATTATGGACTTGCGGATATATATTATACCTACGGAATGCCTGCTATTGTCGCGCTAAACGTGCTTACGGCTGCTTTTGCGCTGCTTTGCCTTGTGCGGCTGCGGTTTTCGTATGTTATAACGGCGGCGCTTAATATTGCGGGACTTGTGCTTTTGTGTGCAGATACGCTGTGCCTGTTTTTGTACTCCGTCCCGATGAATTACATATATGCCGCAACGGCTTTTGTTGTAAGATTTCTGCTGATTTTTGTGCTGGCGAAATATGTCCGTCTGGCGCAGAGCGAAAGCACACGCCGCCGCAAGCGCAAAAAGGACGATATCGACATAGAGGGCACAAGGGATATGTACGATACCTCAATGTTCACAAGCGATATGAAAACGCTGAAAAGGAAGATTGAGCGCGAGGGTCAGGCTGATTTTGAGCTGAAAAACAGCGAGGGCGAAATAGGCGAGGTTACGCTTATTTCAAAGGGAATGCCTATGCCGAAAGCGGTTGAGGAAAAGCAGGCACCCGCAGTTCCTGTTGCTGTGGCTCAGCCAAAAAAGACCAATGACCGCTTTGGCGATGACCGTAATCTTGATGCGCTGGCGCAGTTAGCGGCGGCTGTCGGAGAGCTTGTCGAGGAAGCAAAGCCTGCTCCCGCGCCTGTGGTGGAAGCAAAGCCTGCTCCCGCGCCTGTGGTGGAAGCAAAGCCCGCTCCCTTGCCTGTTGAGGAAGCAAAGCCTGCTCCCTTGCCTGTTGAGGAAGCAA
>CAZLBL010000111.1:0-2473 GCA_964557825.1 uncultured Ruminococcus sp. | reverse complement strand
TCCCTTGCCTGTTGAGGAAGCAAAGCCTGCTCCCTTGCCTGTTGAGGAAGCAAAGTCCGCTCCTGCGCCTGTTGAGGAAGCAAAACCCGCTCCCGCGCCTGTCGAGGAAGCAAAACCCGCTCCCGCGCCTGCTGAAAATGAGGAGGAAAACACGGCGAAAACGGCAAAGCTTGGCGGTATACTTAAAAAGCTTTCTCTTGGCAAAAAGGACGAGGAAGAAATTTTTGACGAGGAACAGGGCATTACCGATTGCGAGCCTATACCGCTTGTGGCTGACGCTCCGCAGGAGGCAAGCGAGCCTACCGAGGAGGAAAGACAGCTTAACCGCAAGGCAGGACCGTGGCAGTGCCCGCAGTGCGGTCAGATGAACTATGCTTCAAGCACAAGCTGCATGAGCTGCGGAATAAAGCGCTGAGCGGCGCGGTTAATACGGAGGTGATTGTTATGGAAGAAAGCGAATATATCCGCTGCGAAAAATGTAAAAGGCTGTTTCTGCAAAGCAATGACAATCGCTGCCTGTACTGCGGAAAGCGCATAAGCGGCGCAGCAGCGGAGAATGCAGAAAAGCCGCCTCTTATAGCGCGGCAGATTAACGGAAAGATGTTTGCGGTGCTGATAGTTATTGTTGTGATAAATATTATCGCCGCGCTTATTTCAATGCTGTCTAATATCAGCGTGTATTCGGCGGCAGCTGAAAGCGTAGGCAGCGAGGAATTTAAGCTTGTGCGGCAGTATGTGGAAAGCGGCATGATAACCGATACCAAGACGGTTGAAAGCGTGCAGCTTGTCGTAAAATCGTTTAACGCGGCTTCGGTGCTTGTGCGGTTTATCTGCATTGCCAACGGCGCTGCGATTGTGGCGGGCGTGCTTATGCTGGCGCGTTTCAGATGGTCGTTCAGTGTGGGAATTATCACGGCGATATTCGGCATACTTGTGCAGATTGCGGACGCGATATGCGGTATGGCAATAGTCGGCGCTGTCGATATCGCGGGAACGCTTGCTTACACTATCCCAAAGCTTGCGCTTATCCTGCTTTTGGTAATCTTCAATGAAAAGGCTATGAACCTGCAGGCACACACCGCCGTTCGCTATAACGGCGAAAATGATTAGGGTGCGCCGCACAAGATTTGTACGGCATTATCCGAAAAAGGTAATTATGTAAATGAAAGGAATTTGGTATGGCTGAGAATTACAATCGCTGCGAAAAATGCGGCACAACTTACATGGACGAGGGCAAGGGCTGCCCCAACTGTGGCGCTTATGAGGGCGGTGCAAAGACAGGCAGCAGGCTGTTCTATCACTTTGAGAAAAAGGAATTCAGGGCGGTTATTGTTTTTGCGATAATTGCTATTGCCTTTGCCATATGGAATATTTATCAGGTGGTTGACCTTAAGAGCGACCCCGAAATTGCAGAAACACGCGATGTGTATGAGATGTGCGTAAAGGTTGTTGACAGCGGTCTTTATGACAGCATTATCGGTACATATGGGGAAGTAGGCGCCTATTCTTCTGCGGAGATTCACAGCGCCATTGCGGAAATGGAGTCATATTTCGGCTTTATGGACGCTATGTGTTTTTGGTATGTTGCGATGTCGGTGGTGCTTATAATCGCCGCGGTTATGGTGCTGGCAAGGCTGCGGTTTTCGTTCAAGGTGATGATTGGCGCTTACATCCTATCCACGATTGTTTTGACGATATTGGAATTCTGGGCGCTGTTTGCTTTTGATTATGATATGTCGGGAACACGCATAGGTATCCGTGTGGTTATCGCGGTTTCCGTTATCAAGGGATTGTGGCGATACAATGTGATGGCTTATGAGGACGTAAGCGCCGCTTCAAAAGCGGTTGCTGTTTCGCCTGCGGCTGCGGGAGTTCCCATGCCCACGGTAAGGGTGCTTAACAGCGATTTTGACAGCTTTATGGCGCAGAAGCCGACACCAGTTTCCACTGAGGAAAAACCTGCCGAAATGGCTTCCGTTGCGACTGTTGGTATGGCAGAGCCTACCGAACGCGACAGAATGTTCACACCCACCGCAACAGCACCATCGGTTCAGCCTGTAATGCCGCTTGCGGACGCCGCTGAGTGCAGGGCAGATGTCGGGGCTATGATGGGCGAGCCAGTTAAGGCGCTTGAAAATCCCATGATTCCCGTTGAGATGATGGAGGACGAAACAATGCCCAACGCAGCCCACGCTGCCGAGCAAAGCGTACCCGCAGCACAGCCTGTGCAGCAGCCCTCTGCCAAGGGAATTTGGTTCTGCTCAAGCTGCGGCAGCCTTAACGAGAACGGCAATTTCTGCGTTTCCTGCGGAAGCAAAAAGGATTGACGATAACTTAGGCAAGATGTCCCTCTGCCTCCGAACCGAACTTCGTTCGGCTCTAGGCGCGCGGGCGCATTATGTGCAAAGCACAAAACGCTCCATTTACCATTCAGTAGGGGATACAATCCCCTACTGAATGGTAGGTTGGCAAA
>CAZLBL010000110.1:0-5386 GCA_964557825.1 uncultured Ruminococcus sp. | reverse complement strand
TGGTAAATGGAACCCGCCGCCTAAGAGGCGGGGGACATCTTGCCTAAGTTATACCTTAAAAACGATTTATCGGGAAAGGAACATGGAAAATGACCTTCGCAAAAAAAATCATATCAGCCCTGCTTTCGCTGAGCATTGCGCTTTCCTGCGGCTCGGCTGTCAATATCACGGCTTCAGCTGTCAGTGCCGGCATTGATAAGGAGGACTATGTTGACGATTCGCTTTTCCTGCTTAACGATGAGGAATGGAACGATGACCTTGTCAAAAAGATTGAAAAAGCAGCGAGATGCGACTATGACGACATGACATACGGCGACCTGCAGAAAATCACCTCGCTTGACCTAAGCGGAATGGAGCTTGAATATCTGCCGCCCGTGGTACAGTATATGTTCAATCTGCGCACGCTTGACCTTTCGGAAAACCTGCTGTGCATAGACAATGTACAAAACCTTGACCTTAGTTACCTTGAAAAGCTGGCATCTATTGACATAAGCAACAACTACCTTGTAAAAGCGCCGTCATGGTTTGTTGCGCTTGATATCAATGTTAAGGATATCTCCAACAACCTGTTGGGAACAGATGACCAGCGCCATGTTCAGCTTACCAAAACCGCATACTACTACATACTTGGCGATACCGTTGACGCGGCTGAATTAAAGGACAAAATTCTGTCAACACTGGAGTTGAGCGATGGCACAAAGCTGCCAAAATATTTCTATGACCCCGAGCTTCCCACATATGACCTTGAATATGAGGGTGAAAAGCATAACGAGAGGGTAAAGGTTGATATAGACCTGTCAAAATTCACCGACAAAAACGGAGTTGTCACCAAAACCGGCGTGCTTACCGGCAGCGCAGGGCTTAATGTTGCCACGCAGAACGAAAACACCTCCGCACAGTTCAAAATCTATTTTATTGATGGAAGCAATCCCTCTACCCTGCGCGAGCGGCTTGAGGTTCTTATAGAGGAATGCAGCGCGCTTGACAAGGCCGAATACACCACCTCGTCATGGGCAGCGTATGATGCAGCTTTCAAAACTGCGCAGGCAATATTTGATTACCCCTCGGCAGACGCCGATATGCTTAAAACAGCACTTGACTCGCTGCGCATGGCAGCCGACTCCCTGGTTGAGGGCGTAAATGCAGATACCAAGAAAACCCTTACCAGCCTAATTTCAGTAGCCAAAACCTACAAGGAGGACGATTATTCAACAGCAAGCTGGGATAAGTTTGAAGCCGCAGTAAACGCGCTTACCTCTGCTTCAAATGATACTGATACCACCATATATGCCGCAAATACCGCGATAAAGGACTTTCAGCGCGCACAGCTGTCGCTTTCCGCAACGCTGAAGAAAGTACCCGATATCATCCCCAAAAGCAGCTTTGAAGCCATATATGGCGATGATGAAACAATAACCGCCAAGGGAACAACGCGCGGCGGCACGGAATATATGATGACCTTCAACGGCAACGATATAACCGCTCCCGCCGATTTTAATCCCGAAATACTTTGCGAAAGCGCAAACGAATCCGCAATCAGAACCGAAGCAGGCAGCGCAAGCGACTACAAGATAATTTCCTTTAAGACAACCGCAGATTTCCCCGGCGCGGCGCTTGTAAAAATAGATGTTTCCGATGTGTATACAAAGGGTGTGTATAACCTGTACAAATGGAATCCCTCCCAGAAAAAGGGCGAATTTGTAAAAGCGGTTGTCATAACCGATGGTTACGCGATATTTACAGCTTCAAGCGGCGGAGATTATTATATAAGCTCGGTTTTACAGAACTTCAGCCTTATGTCCTCAACGCTTACAATAGATAACGAAAAAATGACGGTAATCACACCGTTCAAAACACAGCTTACGGTAGGCGAGTTCAGAAACAGGCTGCAAAACGGAAAGGCGCTTACAATACTTACGGCAGACGGGAAAACGCCGCGCGACAGCGACAGACTTGCCACAGGAATGACCGTATCTGCGCCAAACAGCGACATTACTTACACCGCGGTAGTTATTGGCGACTGCAACGGTGACGGAAAAATAACCCCCGCAGACTCTGTAAGAATACTGCGCGCAGTGGTGGAGCTTGAAGCGCTTGATACATACGCAGAAAGGCTTGCAGCCGATGTGACAAACGATGGCTGGGTGCGCAGCAGCGACGCAGTACAGATACTGAGATACTGCGTTGGAATGTAACAAGCATGGAGGAAAAATGAACACAAAAACCATAGCCGAAAACCGCAAGGCGCGGCATGAATACTTTATAGTTGAAAGCCTTGAAGCAGGAATAGAGCTTTTCGGAACGGAGGTAAAATCCATACGCGCAGGCGGTGTAAACCTTAAGGACGCGTGGATTTCCATTGACGATGGCGAGGCTTTCATAAAGAATATGCACATATCGCCCTACGAAAAGGGCAACATTTTCAATCGTGACCCTTACCGTGTGCGTAAGCTGCTGCTGCACAAAAAGGAGATTATGCGCCTTTTCGGGCAGGTAAAGCAGGGCGGCTACACACTTATCCCAATTTCACTTTACTTCAAGGACTCACGCGTAAAGGTGCAAGTGGGACTATGCAAAGGCAAAAAGCTGCACGACAAGCGCGAGGACATGGCAAAGCGCGACGCAGGCAGAGAAATAGAACGCGCCATCAAGGAACGCAACAGATAAAATTCCACAACAACCACAAAGGCGATACCGCGAAGTATCGCCTTTTAGCTTTTGCTACACTCCGGTATCGCCAAGCGCCGCCTCTATCGGCTGCTCCTCCGCGATATTTCCGCGCAGCGTGTATTCCACAGCAAAACGAATGCCGCCCTCCTCGGGTGTGCATTTTTCCACTGCCGAAACCATCTCATAATCGGAAAGAAAATTTTCCTCATAATCGGCTTTGCGCTTTTTGAACTCATAAATACAATCATCATCGCTTCTTGTAATGTCAACATATGTGTATTTTGTAAATGTTCCTGTGATAAGCCTCATAGGAGTTTCCATGCCGAATACGGCAAGCTTTTCCGTTTGCTCGGAATAAAGGCTGTCTGCGGCATAAGCTTCACCCCAAAACAACGGATAAACATCATCACCTATAACCAGATATTTGTATTCCGTTTTTTCACCATTCGGCAGCTTGACCGTTTCACTGTACGGAACATAAAATTCCTCCGTCTGGGTAAATTCCCCTATTATCTCAGCACTGGAATGAAGATATAAAATCCGTCCGCTGCCGTCCGGCACAGTGCCGCTTACCAGTAAGCCGCCTTTCTGTATTCCGCTGCCCTTTTCGGCAGCCAGCACTCCCTTGCGCACGGTTGTTTCGATTATCTGCGCGTCACGCGAGGCTACAATATTGCAGGGCGCGGTCGGGTCATAGATATCGGGCGCTTCCGTGCCGCTGTGAACATCAACAATAACCCTGCACCCAACGCAGGAAACATCAACCCAAGCGGTATTCTTAACCTCCAGCATAATTTTCTGCTCAGCAAGCGACAGATTAAGCCCGCTTCTGGAAACACCCTTGGTTATGCCGCACCGCTCCAGAATATCCATAACCTGCGCCTTTGGCGCGTCACCTGTTATGCGTATATCCGCCACCGTTGATTTTCCAAGCGATATTATAAGAAAGAACAGCATAAGTCCCGCATAAAGCCCTGCGCGCTTGCTGTATTTAAGCGCCGTGAAATACAAACCTCCGCGCCGTCCCGCCCTTAACTTAACGCCGTACTTTTTCGCTGTTACGGCAGCTTTACGGTAGCAAAGCGGCGATACTGCGCCTGTTATTCTGCCGCCGCTTACGGTAACGCGGCGCAGCTTAATTCCACTGTCAAGCAGCTCGGATACAAAGTTTTCCTGAAATCCGCCTATACCGCCGAACTCAACATACCCAAGCGTCAGTCCCTTCATTTGCCACCGTCCCTTTCAATAGTAAGCGAATGGATTTCGCCCGTAAGCTTAACGCCGTAAGCACCGAAATTTTCAAGCACAAGCGCCGTTCCCACCACCCGCACATTTATATCCCTTAAACAAAGCACCGCCACATTTTCATCACAGGCAGTTATACAGCGGCAGTTTTCGGCGCACAATTCCCGACTTCCGCGCAGGGTTATGTAAGCCTCTCCCGTACAGTCGCCAAGCTGTATCAGCTTTTCCTTTATGCCCATGCTAATTCCCCCTTGCATTAAACTTGTCTTGCATAAATATAATTATGGCAAAAGACAGCATTTATTACTGTTTTGCAGATAAATATTGCCATTTCAAAACAGGGAGGGTATATGAAATACATATTAACGCTTGCAGCGGCAGCTTCGGCGGCGCTGCTTCTGATTAACTCGGGTGCGGTAAGCCATGCGGTACAAAGCGCTGCCGCAATGTGTCTGGAGGTTATAATTCCATCGCTTTTCGCATTTACGGTGCTTTCGGTATATCTGCAAAGCAGCGGACTTTACCGCATGGTTCTCAGACCGCTTATAAAGCCGCTTTCAAGGCTGCTGCGGCTGGACGAGGAACTTTGCGCCGTATTTATCTTAGGAAATATAGGCGGCTATCCTGTCGGCGCACGGCTGCTGTCGGGTCTTTGTCAACAGAACCGCCTGTCACCGAAAAATGCGGGGAGGCTGCTTTGCTGCTGCTATGGAAGCGGTCCGTCATTCATAATATCCGTAGTGGGAAACAGGGTGTTCGGCAGCACGGCGACAGGCGCAGTGCTTTTCGGGGCGTGCTTTTTATCCTCGCTGATTATCGCCGCCGTGGTCTGCCGCAGAGGGGAACGCATACATCTTAAAGCCAAAGAAGCCGCCTGCGACCTCAGCGCACAGTGCTTTATAAGCTCCGTAATGTCGGGGGCGCGCGTAATGTTCACTGTATGCGCGATGATAGTTGTATTTTCGGCGGCAATGGCAATGGTTGGAATATCAACAGACGGAGGAAATCCCGCCGCCGCACTGTTGGAAATAAGCAGAATAGGCGCGCTTAATCCAAACGGTATAGCAGCACTGCCGATATGCGCCGCGCTGCTGTCCTTCGGCGGGGTGTGCGTAATACTTCAGATAACCGCGATAGGTTCGGGCAAACTGCCGCTTAAGGCGTTTCTGCTGTCGCGTCTGCCCGCCGCCGCAATAAGCGCCGCACTGTCGCTGTTTGGTATGCTACTGCCCCCGCAGGAAATCACAGTAAGCGCCCAAAAGGTCTTTCGGATACAGACCTTTTCCGTCAACATGGGAATGTCGCTTTGCGTGCTGATAATGTGCGCCATGCTGCTTGCAACAGAGAAAATCAAGGCAAAAAGCCCGCATTGAGCAAAGCGCCCCGTTCTTGTCCGAATTTCGGGCAAGGCGGGGCATATTCAATAAGGGGCTTGCCCCGTCATTTAACGTGGCAAGGGTTGGCTTTGCCA
>CAZLBL010000109.1:0-5425 GCA_964557825.1 uncultured Ruminococcus sp. | reverse complement strand
GCTTCCCCTCAAGGGGAAGCCTTTGCATTAACCCCGCTTACGCCGCCTGCCATGGCAGATACAACGCACAGCGCAAGCTTAATCCACAGCAGCGCGCCGCCAAGCGTTCCCCAAACAACCGCGATAAGCAGGAACGGCGCGAGATACATAATTCCGCACAGCAGACCGGTTTTAAGTCCGCCGCGCCGCCTGAGTTTTCCCGCCGTTCTCCCCGCAAGGAACGCGCAGACCGTCTGTATTATCACCGCGGCAAGTCCCGAAAGTCCCTCCGCGCTGTCGGTAAGCAGCAGCAAAAGTCCCACCGCCGCCGATAACGCAAGGGTCGCCGCATATCCCACAGCCATAGCCGCCCCGAACGGCAGCAGCCGCCGTTCCCTTTTTGCTCTGCGCATAATTCATCACCCATGTACAATATATGCGGGAAGAGAGGAGTTAATGAACAATGAATGTGTCCGAGCGTTTGCTCCGCAATCGCCCTGCGCACTTCGTGCGCCGCTTCGCTGAGCGTCTGCAAAGCAGCCACTCTGACTTATTTGAAAGCCGCCCATTAACAATTGTTCATTATTCATTGTTCATTATCACCCCCTTGCCAAGTCTGCGGATTTGTGCTACAATATACATACCACAAATCAACCTTGAAAGGAACGAAAATCATGACAGCATTTACAACAGCCGATATACTTTTGCCAAAGCTGACGGCACAGGAGATGTCAAAATGGGCGGTGGTTGCCTGCGACCAGTACACAAGCCAGCCGCAGTACTGGGAAGAAGCCGCGCGGATAGCCGGCGGCGCGCCCTCTGCGCTTAAGCTTATCCTGCCCGAGGTTTACCTTGAAGCGCCCGATGTAAAGCAGCGCATTGCCGCAGTAAACGCCGAAATGCTGAAATATCTGTCGGACGGGATTTTTGCGGAATATAAAAATTCCCTTATCCTTACAATCCGCACGCAGGCGGACGGCAGAATCCGCGCGGGACTTGTGGGCGCAATAGACCTTGAAATGTACGATTACAGCAAGGGCAGCCGTTCGCAGGTGCGCGCTACCGAGGCAACCGTTGCCTCTCGCATTCCGCCGCGCATGGAAATCCGCCGTGACGCGGCACTGGAACTTCCGCACATCATGATTTTGATTGACGATACAGAAAAAACCGTTATCGAGCCGCTTACGGAGAAAATTCCACAGCTGGAAAAGCTTTACGATTTTCCGCTTATGCAGGGCGGCGGCAGCCTTTGCGGCTATCTTGTGCGGGACGAGGACGCGGCGGCGGTGCTTTCCGCGCTTGACGCTCTGGGAGATAAGGACGGCTTCAACAGCCGCTACGGGCTTTCGGGCGAGGACGTTCTGCTGTATGCCATGGGCGATGGAAACCACTCCCTTGCAACGGCAAAGGCATGCTATGAGGAAAAGAAAGCCGCAGGCGACCCATCGGCGGCGCTTGCCCGCTACGCGCTTGCAGAGGTTGTAAACCTGCACAGCGCCGCGCTTGAATTTGAGGCAATCCACCGCGTTATCACCGATACCGACCCCGACCGCCTTATGCGCGAAATGACGGCGGCGCTTGCTCTTTCCGAAAGCGGAGAGGGGCAGTGCTTTACGGTGGTGCTTGGCGGCACGGAAAGGCGGTATTACATAGGCAAGCCGTGCAGCAATCTTACGGTGGGCAGCCTGCAAAGCTTCCTTGACGGCTATCTTGCCGAAAACAGCGGCGTTATAGATTACATTCACGGCGAAGATGTTGTGCGCTCCCTGTGCAAAGCCGATGGCAGCATAGGCTTCCTGCTTCCCGCAATGACCAAGGCGGAGCTGTTCCCCACCGTTATCAAGGACGGCGCTCTGCCAAGAAAAACGTTCTCCATGGGTCACGCGCATGATAAAAGGTTCTACTGCGAGGCGAGGAGGATTAAATGAATAATGGACAATGAACAATGAACAATGAACAATGTACGAGCGTTTGCACTTCGTGCAACCGCCCTGCGCGCTTCGCGCACCCAAAGGCTTCTCCCCTTGGGGAGCAGCTGTCACCGTAGGTGACTGATGAGGGCTGCACAAAGCCAATTAAATCGCAAATTGATATAAGCGCGGCTTTTTGCCCTCATCTGGCGCTTCGCGCCAACTTCTCCCCTTGGGGAGAAGGCTTTAGGTGCATTCGCTCCCGCAGGGCGATTGCGGAGCAAACACTCGGACGCATTCATTATTCATTAAATTGGAGGTAACACCAATGAACATGATAAAGCTTGAACAGATAACCGACCTGCTTAAGGGGCAGGTGGAAAGCGGCACGGTAAAGGGCGCGGCTGCCTGCGTGCTGAAAAACGGTCAGCCGATTTACAAGGGCTGCTGCGGCATGGCGGACGAGGCGCGCGGCATTAAGTGGACAGAGGACGCCATAGTCCGCCTGTACTCCATGACAAAGCCGATTACCGCAGCCGCCGCAATGCTGCTTATGGACAGGGGTCAGCTTGATTTGCAGGACAAGGTAAGCTGGTTTCTGGAGGGATTTAAAAATCAGCAGGTGCTGACGGAGAACGGTCTTGTTCCCGCCGAAAGGGAAATAACAATAGAACATCTTCTAAGCATGACCTCGGGGCTTTGCTATCCCGATGAATGGTTTCCCGCAGGAAAGGAAATGTCAAAGCTTTACAGCCGCCTTGACGCGGAATACAAGGCGGGAAAGCCCTCGGATACGCTTGCCTATGCCAACCTTATCGGCAGACAGCCGCTTGCGTTTCAGCCCGGGGAAAAATGGCTTTACGGCACAAGCGCGGACGTTCTTGGCGCGGTTATCGAGGTTGTTTCGGGAAAGAAATTCGGGGATTTTCTGCGGGAGGAATTGTTCGAGCCGCTTGGCATGGTCGACACGGATTTTTATGTTCCCGAAGAAAAGCTGTGCCGCTTTGCCGAAAATTACGAGCCAAAGGACGGCGGTCTTGTTCCCTGCGAATGGCAGCATTTGGGACTTACATATCTTTGCAGAAAGCCGCCCGAGTTTCAGTCGGGCGGGGCGGGTCTTTGCTCCACAATGAACGATTACGCCGCGTTCGCCACAATGCTGATGAACAAGGGCGTGTACCACGGCAGGCGGATTTTAAGCGAGAACGCGGTTCGCTATCTGACTATCCCGCAGCTTACCGAAGCGCAGCGCCTTGCCATTGACTGGGAAAGCATGAAGGGCTACAGCTACGGAAATTTCATGCGTATCTGCAAGGACGAAGCGGACGGCGCAGGAATAAGCGTGTTCAAGGGCGAATACGGCTGGGACGGCTGGCTTGGCTGCTTCTTTGCCAACGACCCCGCAAACGGCTATACGTTCCTGTATTTTATTCAGCGCTGCGGCGGTCTTGGTCAGCGTCCGATACGCATGATTAAGCAGATTGTGTACTCCGCAGAGGAATAAGTCTTAAATACCGCGCAAAGATTGCGCGGTATTTCCTTAATTCCCCTTTTCTCCCCTTGAAAAAAGCGCGCGGGTGTGGTAGAATAATATGTGGAAAATCCGCGCGGGCGTGGAAACTATACAAAGGTGGTAATAAGTTGAGTAAATATAAATCAATAGATTTGTTTGCAGGTATAGGCGGCATTCGTTTGGGCTTTGACAGAGCGTTTGACGGTGATATAGAAACCGTATTTGCTAGCGAATGGGATGAATATGCCGTAAAAACATATTCTGCCAATTTCAATGATAACTTTGATGTAGCAGGCGATATAACCCAGATAAACGAGTATGATATTCCCAATTTTGATATATGTTTGGCAGGTTTTCCGTGTCAGGCATTTTCGCTTGCCGGTAAACGTATGGGATTTGAAGATGATTACAAAGGAATGTGCAGAGGTACTTTGTTTCAGGACGTAGTAAGGATTTGTGAAGTCAATAAGCCAAAAGTGATTTTTTGTGAAAATGTTAAGGGACTTACTATCCATAATGGCGGCAGAACCTTTGAAATTATAACAAAAGCCTTTGAACAAATTGGTTATACCGTTTTCAGCCGCGTGCTTAACAGCAGAAATTTCGGTGTGCCGCAAAACAGAGAAAGGATTTATATAGTTTGCTTCAGAAACGATATCGACTGTTCTGGATTTTCTTTTCCCGATGGAACTGATGACAGCAAATGTATCAAGGATATACTTGAAGCTGCTCCGATATCGTCAAAATATTATTTGAGTGATACATATGTAGAAACACTTAGGAAGCACAAAGAAAGGCATGCCGCAAAGGGCAACGGCTTCGGGTATGAGATAAGACCTTTGGACTGTGTTGCCGGCGCTATTGTTTGCGGCGGCATGGGCAGAGAAAGAAATCTTATTATAGACAGCAGAGCGCACAGCATGAAGCCGGTAACGCACATAAAAGGAGAAATAAACAAGGAAGATATCAGGAAAATGACGCCGCGCGAGTGGGCAAGACTTCAAGGCTTTCCAGATACATTTAAGCTTGAATTGGCAGATGTCCATCTTTATAAGCAGTTGGGCAACAGCGTTACCGTTAATGTAATTGAAGCAATTGCCGGAAAAATTAAAACAACACTTGATAAGGAGACAGAGAATGATTGTAGGAAGTAAAAACAAAGGCGATTGGAGCGAGTTTTATGTACTTCTTTATCTGCTAGGTACAAAACAGCTTTATGCGGCAGATGAACGGCTAAGAAAAATAACGGATTTCTGTTTTCCAATTAAAAAGATTTTAAGAAATGATACGCCTGCTAAATACATAGAATTTGCAATAAGCGGGATTGATAAGGTGCAGATTTATATTAATTCCCAGCTTACAAGAGAAATGACCTCAGCTGAGTTTATCACTGAAGCCAACACACTGTACAATGATATTTTATGCGGAAAAGGCTCATTTGATATTCCCCACGCAGAACAGCTTCTTAACAATATGGGATTAGAACGTCTTGCCGCCCCTACAACGAATATAACAGACATAAAAATGGAGCTTCATGATACGTATACCGGAATAGACCAGACGATGGGGTTTAGTATAAAATCCTATATTGGCGGCGCACCAACATTGCTGAATGCTTCCGGAGCAACTAATTTTATCTATGAAGTTATTG
The DNA here is from genome assembly GCA_964557825.1 of uncultured Ruminococcus sp. Classification (GTDB taxonomy): domain Bacteria; phylum Bacillota; class Clostridia; order Oscillospirales; family Ruminococcaceae; genus CAG-115. The sequence continues at coordinate 372 of CAZLBL010000109.1, read as the reverse complement.
GGCTTAGCGATGACGAAATGAATGAAATCAATGCAATTCAATCCAAAACTAAAATAATGGATAGGATTTGCGCCATTTTTGATTTCGGCGCAGCGATTGAATTTAGAGAAGCTGCCAATAATATTTTCTCAGGAAATTTAATGATGATAGACAGCAGAATGGAGGAGTTTCTGGCAAAACTGCTTGTTTATTCCTATGCCAATAATGAACTTGACTGCAAAAAGCTTGTTGAATACCTTGAAGAAGAAAATCCGCTTTGTTATCCAAGAAAAGGTCTGTATATTCACAAGTTCAAACAATTTTTGTGCGCGAAGGCGTTAGGCATGGAGCCAAGTACGGAATGGACAGGCGAGGACGAAGCGAACGGCGGTT
>CAZLBL010000108.1:0-5467 GCA_964557825.1 uncultured Ruminococcus sp. | reverse complement strand
CATTTGCCTTTGGTGCCTTGGAGCGCAGCGGAAAGGAATGGTCATAAATATGAATATGGGTTATATCTCAAAGCATAAGGAGAATGTTAATGACCAAAGAACAAAGCTTGTGGAATAAAATCGGAAGCGCTGGAGTTATGATACTCTCCACCTGCGCGGATAACCGCGTTACATCAAGGGCGATGAGCGTGGTTGTTATTGGCGGAAAATTCTATTGCCAAACCGATGAACGATATCTTAAATGCAGGCAGATTAAGGCTAACCCCATGGTTTCGCTGTGCGTGAATAATTTTTCAATCGAGGGCGAATGCCGCATTATCGGCAGACCATACGAAAATGATTTTTTCATAGAGAAAATTAAAGCCTGCTTTCCCGACGCTGTTTCGCGCTGGTCAAAGCTGCCAACGGAATGTGTGCTTGAAATAACGCCAAAGCTTATTTCGTCATGGATTTATGAGGACGGTAAGCCCTATATCGAACATTGGGATTTTGAAAACAACAGTTATGTAAAGGAAATTCAAACACAGGGGTGACATTATGAAGCTGATTTTTTTGCACGGAATGGGTCAGAACGCTTCAAGCTGGGATAAAACGATATCCTTTCTGCCCGATGGCGCAGAGGCTGTCTGCCCCGAATTGAGCAATTTTTTCACCGAGGGCAGCTGCCGTTACGACAAGATGTACGCCGCTTTCTGCGATTACTGCAACGGATTTCCTCCGCCGTTAAACCTGTGCGGGCTTTCCCTTGGCGCGGTGCTTGCGCTTAATTATGCCGTTGATTTCCCGCAGAGGGTAAGTTCACTTGTGCTTGTTGCGCCGCAGTATGATATGCCGAAATTTCTGCTAAAGGTGCAGAATGTGCTGTTTAAGTTCATGCCCGAAAAGCAGTTCAGAGATATCGGGTTTACCAAAAAGGATTTTATTGCACTTACAAATTCAATGGCGGATATGGATTTCACAAGCAGTCTGGATAAGATTTCATGCCCTGTGCTTGTGCTTTGCGGGGAAAAGGACAGCGCCAACAGAAAGGCTGCTGTCAAGCTTGCGGAAATGCTGCCAAACGCCAAATTCGATGTGGTTGGAAATGCAGGACATGAGGTTAATGTTGATAATCCGCAGGGATTGGCGGAGATTATAGAGAAATCAAAAAACGCGGTGATTTAGGTTCACCGCGTTTTTGTTTATTATGCAGATCAGACAACCGCGCTTTACCTTGCGTTAGCCGAAGCGTTCTTAGCGGAAGCTATGTATGTGCTTACCGTACTCTTGAAGTTTGCAAGCGTGTTGTCATATGCCGCAAGGTAGAACACATCAGCGGTATCAAGGAGATAACCCGCCGCATTGCCAAGGTATGCACAAGCGTTTGCCGAATAGGACGAGCCTGCAAGGATATCATAATATGCCCTTGCCGCACGGGTGTATTTCGCAGCGTTCATGTATGTGCTTATACTTTTACCAAGCGTATCAAGGAATTTTCCGCTGAACGAGCTTTCTGTAAGTTTGCTGATTGCGGAATTAAGCGTTGAATACGCATTTGCAGCGTTATCAGCAGCGTTTGCCGCATCGCCGATTACATCGGCATAGTACTGTGTCCTGTCGGAGCTGGTCTGTGCCGAGGTGTTAAGTACGGAGAAAGAGAAGCTGTCCTTTGCATAGCTTGTAAAGCTTGCAAGATAGCTGTCGCACTTTGACTCAAACTGGCTGAAGCTGGTCGCATTTACAACGTAGCTGTAATAATCTTCATAAAGACCCTCAAGCTTGCGCAGGGCAGTGTATGCCTTGTTAAGCTCGCTTGTGGAGGGCTTAGCGGCGCTTACAGCAGACGAAACGGCGCTTTTTCCAGATTTGATGGATTTAAGCGCAGCCGAGCCAAACGAGCCTGAATAGAACGATTTGCCCGCAGTATCTGCGGCTCTGCCATCAAACATGATAGCATAAATTGCGTTTCTGGCGAATGCGTCAACCTTTCCAAGCTCACCCGCGATAGTTGCATATGCGCTGATAAGCGCGTCACGCTCCTTGTTTTGGGAAATAACGGTAGAGGAAGAATATCCGTACTGAACCACAGGCGCGATAGTGGTAGTAGCCGCAGGGGACGTCTTTGTGGTGGTTGCGGTTACAGGCTTTGAAGTAGACGCCGCCGTGCTGCCAGATGTTGCCGGCGTCGGCCTTGAAGAAGATGTTGCCGCGCTGCTGGTCTGCGTAAGTCTTGTGCTTGCGGAGGTTGAAGCGGAGGTGCTTGCACTTGTCTGAACAGGCTCATCGGGTTCTGAAACATCTGAAGCGGTTGTGCTTTCAGGCTCCGAACCACCCGCGTTCATTGTTGTCGTGGAAGATGTAGTGCTGCTTTCGGGCGTGCTTGTCGTAATTTTATCACGCGAAGAAAGAAGCGATGGAAGCAGCAGCGCGCACACAAGGACAATTGCAGCCGCAATGCCAACCAGCGCAGGAACGCTGAGAACGCCAAACAGCTTGAAAGGCTTGCTTTCCTTTTTCTGCTTTCGCTCTGACGGTCTTTGATATTCGGGGCGCTTCGGCGCGCCGCAATTGCGACAGACAAGCTCCTTTTCATACATATCCTGTCCGCAGTTGCGGCAGTATATAAGTCTGCCAAGGTCAATCTCCGGCTCTGCATCTAAGCTGTCGCTCGGCTTGGGCTCAGCGGGTGCAGGCATTTCGGACGCGGACGCAGCCGCAGCTGCCATAAATCCGCCCGAATAATCACTGCTGTCTGCGGAATTATCATAAACATAATTGTCATTTGCCGTCACAGCGGGTTCAACAGGCTGATTGTATACAGGCTCGGCTTCACTGTACTCGTAAGCAGGCACACTGTCAGTCTCACTCTCGGGTGCATAATCCGACTTAGCATCAGCCGTATATGCGGAAAACTCAGGCATTGCCGCTTCGGGAACATAAGCCTTGGCTTTATCCTCGGCTGGTTCTTCCTCAAACAACGGAATGTCACTGTCACTTGAAGTGCTGTATTCGTTTGCACTGTAGGTATAGTTTTCCTCGGCAGCTTCTCCGTCCTCGGTATACACGGGAACGGTAAAAGCAGGAACGTCTTCGGCAGGCTGAGCCTCCTCCGGCTCGTCATAGACAGCAATTTCAGTGGCAGCTTCTTCATAAACGGGAACTTCCGCCGCAGGCTCTTCATAAACGGGAACTTCCGCCACAGCTTCTTCATAAACAGGGACTTCCGCCGTATTGGCAGAAATATCGCTGTATGCGGGCGCGATGTCCTCTATCGGCTCATCGGTCATAACAAAAGCATTGGGGTCGTCGGGTTCAGGCTCGTTGGGGTCAAATTCCATTGAGGCGCCCTCGATAACGGGAAGATGTCCGTTTCCTATGTAGGCGTCATCGATAGCGGTGCTTTCCATTGCAAAATCGTCCACCATGCGCTCGCCTGCGCCGTTTTCCTTGGCACTGCCGCCTATTGCCGGCATTTCCGTGTTTGCAGACGGCTGATACATACTTGCAAACTGATTTGCTATCGCTTCAATCTCGGCAGCGGTATCATCACTGCTGACATCACTGAAATCATCTCTTTCATCAGAAGCACTATAATCTTCGTCCGCAGAAATTCCGCCGCCGTTCATAAATTTGTTTATCTGTTCAATATCGCTGTCGCTCATGTTGGCATAGCCGTAATCCTCGCGCTCGGTGTTCCATAACGGAACATCACCGTTTTTGGGAAGATTATTATACTGATCGTTTACACCGCTCTGAAGCTGCATACCGCACTTATCGCAATACGCGCCCGACTTCTGCATATGCATACCGCAATTAGGGCAGAACACAAGCGTGCCACCCTCGCTGTTAAGTCCGCCAACCTGCGGCATACCTGCTTCCTCAGCTGAGGGCATACCCGCATTATCGGCGGTTTGCTCCTGCACAGTTTCCTCGTCATCGCTCTGCGGCGGCACAGGCGTACCACATTCAAGGCAGAACTGATAACCCCTTATCAGGCTCTTACCGCAATTTTCGCAAAACATATATTGTCCTCCCGTTATACTTTTTCGGTTTATCGCAAGCGCTTGCAAAAGCGCTGAAACAACATTACAATCCACTCTTTAGTATACTATATTACCGAAAAAAAGTCAATTATTTTAATGCAACATTGTTAAAAAGAAATAACACGCGCCAATACCTTTTGTGCATAATGCAAACAAAAAAACAATACGGCACCGTACAAAATCTGTACAGCGCCGCATAAATCATCTAAGACAAGGTGAAGATTACAGCAGGGAAAAATACAGTCCCGCAAACACTCCCGCTGCCGCTGCCATAACTCCCGCTATAACAAGGCAAAGAACAATATGCTTTGTGGTATAATACTTTTCTGAAGCTTCGGGAATATCTGCTCCAGGTACAATATCATCGCCAAAAAAATTCTCGGGGAAGGAGGTCGCGCCGTCCATTATAACAGGTGCAGCAGGAGCAGGCGCTTCCTTGGCTTTGACAGCAGAAGCCGCAGGGGATATGGTATTTACCTCCGCCTTTGCTCCACAGAAAGTGCAGAATAAACCGTTATCGGGTATCAGATTGCCGCATTGATTACAATACATAAAAAACATTCCTTTCGATATAGATATAAAATTAAATTAAAACTATTTATCAAGCCCGCCGTTATTGCGCACATAATCAAACAGATACTGCTGCGCTATTCCCTCAACGCCCGCTGTACAGGCGGGAAGCCCATCGGGATAAAACCTTGCCATCAGGCGCTTAACCCATACATCGCGCGGAAATGCGTCATATCTCGCAAAGCCGAACAGCAGCACACAGTCCGCAACCTTGTCGCCAACGCCGGTTATAAGCTTAAGCCTTTCACGCGCTTCATCAAGCGGCAGAGCTTTTATTGCGGCAAAATCCACTGTGCCGCTGTTTACCTTTCCAACCGCGTCACATATATACCTTGCACGGAAGCCCGCTCTCAGCGGCGCAAGCTGCTCCGCCGTTATTCCGCTGAGCCTTTCGGCAGTGGGGAAAGCATACCCGCCGTCTATTTTTTCGCCGAAGCTTTCGCACAGGCGGGAGATTATCCCCACTATGCGCGGAATATTATTGTTTTGGCTTATTATAAAGCTTATCAGCGCTTCAAACGGCTCCTGCCGCAATATCCTTATGCCGCCGCTGCTTTTGCAGGCAAGGGAAAGCGTTTCATCGGCGGCAAGCCTTTCTATAACCGCGCCGTAATCGGTGTCAAGGTCGAAATAATCACGCCAGAACGGAATGTCCTCCTCGCGAACTCCATGAAGCGTGACAGTATCGCCATTCTGCGAAAGCCTTATGTACCTGCCCGAAGCCACACCCGAAAACGAGCCATCGCCGTTCTCCGTCCAGCGGAAGCACTGCCCGCAGGAAAAAGTCTGCTTTATATCAAAATTGCCGCTGTTAATAGTAAAATCCATTATTTTTTTATCAAACCCCTTGATTATTTATCTTAATTATAATACAA
>CAZLBL010000107.1:0-5482 GCA_964557825.1 uncultured Ruminococcus sp. | reverse complement strand
TGTAAACCATGGCTGGCTTGTCATGGATTTAACGTCTAAATATATTATAGTAGAAAGGAATTTTAATTATGTACAAAGCAGATGAAAACAGATATGGCAAAATGATATATAATCGCTGCGGAAAAAGCGGGCTTAAGCTTTCGGCAATATCGCTTGGCTTTTGGCAGAATTTCGGGTATAAAGATAATTTTGAGAATATGGAGCAGATGTGCCATACCGCGTTTGACCTTGGCATAACCCATTTCGACCTTGCCAACAATTACGGCAATCCTTATAACGGCTCGGCTGAGGAAAATTTCGGAAAGATACTGGAGCGTGGCATGAGAGCATACCGCGACCAGCTTTGCATTTCCACAAAGGCAGGCTATGAGATGTGGGAAGGCCCCTACGGCGACAAAAACGGCTCGCGCAAATACCTTACCGCTTCGCTTGACCAGAGCCTTAAACGCATGGGGCTTGATTATGTTGATATTTTCTATCATCACGTTCCCGACCCCGAAACACCTGTTGAAGAAACCGCACTTGCGCTTGATAATGCAGTTAAGCAGGGAAAGGCGCTGTATGTAGGAATTTCCAACTACAACAGGGAGCAGACGGCGGAAATACTGAAAATTTTTCGTGAACTGAAAACGCCCTTTGTTGTAAATCAGCCGTCGTATTCCATGCTTAACCGCTGGATTGAGCGCGATGGACTTGACCGCTTTGCAATTGAACAGGGCTTTGGTCTTGCTGTCTTTTCGCCGCTGTACCAGGGCTTTCTTACCGACAGATATCTTAACGGTATTCCCGAAAATTCGGGCGCGTGCCGTGGAAGAACATGGCTTAGGGAGCAGCTTACGGAACAGATGCTTGCAAAACTCAACCAGCTGAATGAAATTGCCGCGGCAAGAGGGCAGAAGCTTTCGCAGATGGCGCTGTCATGGGTTCTAAGCAATCCTGCGGTTACCACGGTTCTTATCGGCGCTTCCTCTCCTTCTCAGATTGCGGAAAATGTTCAGGCGGCAGGCGCGGCGGCATTTACCGCCGAGGAGCGTGCGCTTATCGAAACGGTGATTGACGGGTGATATTTTCGTGTGGCAGGGAAAAACTACTTGAAAAAAAAACAACTGTATGCTATAATATACAAGATAATATATTAAAGAGCAAGAGAATTTTTTGCCGAAGATGTATGTAGAACCGCGCAGAGCGCCGCAAAAAACGGAGTGATGGGGCTTGGCATACGGCAAAAGGTTCGGGAAAGGAAGTTTTCACATGGCGAAGATTGCTGTATTGGGATACGGCGTTGTGGGCAGCGGCACAGTAGAGGTCTTTTACAAAAATAAGGAAAGCCTTGAAAAAAAAGCCGGTCAGGAGCTGGATATCAAGTACATTCTTGATATCAGAGATTTTGAGGACAGCCCCTACAAGGATAAGTTTGTAAAGGATTTTGACGTTGTTCTTAACGACCCCGAGGTTACCGTGGTTGCCGAGGTTATCGGCGGACTTAAGTTTTCCTATGGTTATGTTAAGTCGTCCCTGCTTGCAGGAAAAAGCGTTGTTACCTCCAATAAGGAGCTTGTTGCCGCAAAGGGCGCGGAGCTTCTTAAAATAGCAAGGGAGAAGAATGTGAATTTCTTCTTTGAGGCAAGCGTAGGCGGCGGTATTCCTGTTATCAAGCCTATCCACAACTGCCTTGAGGCAAACGAGATTGACGAAATCGCGGGCATACTCAACGGCACAACAAATTTCATTCTCACCAAGATGATACGCGACGGCATGGGCTTTGACGAGGCTCTTAAAATCGCGCAGGACCTCGGTTATGCAGAGCGTGACCCGTCCGCCGATGTTGACGGTCATGATACCTGCCGCAAAATCTGTATCCTTGCTTCGCTTGCATTCGGCAGACACGTTTACCCCGAAAATGTCCACACAGAGGGAATTACAAAGGTAACGCTTGAAGATGTAAACTACTGCGACAACTGCGATTGCAAGATAAAGCTTATCGGCTGCGCAAAGAGGGAGGATAATGGCGAGGTTTCAATCGGCGTATTCCCCGCAGTAATCAAGGACGACAGCCAGCTTGCGGGCGTAAACGATGTATTTAACGCTATCCTTGTGCGCGGCGACGCAACGGGCGATGTTGTGTTCTACGGCAAGGGCGCAGGCAAGCTTCCCACGGCAAGCGCTGTTGTTTCGGATATAATTTCCGCCGTAAAGCACGAGAATACAAGTATCTCGCTTACATGGAAGGACAGCGACCAGACCTTTATCCGCAGCTTTGACGAGTTCAGATGTGCAAACTATATCCGCGTTCTTGCAAAGGATAAGGCTGCCGCTGAAGCTGCTATCAAGGCGGAGTTCAATGGCGCGAAGTATCTTTCCAGAAACAATATGCCCGAAAATGAGCTTGCCTTTATCGCAGACATAATGACCGAGAGCGAGGTTCAGAGCGCTTGTGCAAAGCTTTCCGAGTACGCAGAGATACTCGGCAGAATTCGTGCGCTTGATTATTGATATTGCCGCAGGGCTTTTTAACGGAGGTAAACCATGGGTGAAGCAATTACACCAAAGTACAAGAGAATTCTCCTTAAGCTGAGCGGTGAGGCTCTCGCGGGAGAAAAGGGCAGCGGTCTTGATATGCCCACGATAGAAAAAATCTGCGCAAGCATTAAGAAATGCGCGGATATCGGCTGTGAAATCGGTATTGTTGTCGGCGGCGGCAATTTTTGGCGCGGCAGAAGCAGCGAGAATATGGACAGGGCAAGAGCCGACCATATCGGAATGCTTGCAACGGCAATGAACGCGCTTGCGGTTGCCGATGTGCTGGAAAATCTCGGCTGCGTATGCAGAGTGCAGACCGCAATCACCATGCAGCAGGTGGCTGAGCCGTTTATACTCGGCAAGGCTATCAGACATCTTGAAAAGGGCAGGGTGGTTATTTTCGGCTGCGGTACGGGAAATCCCTTCTTCTCAACCGACAGTGCCGCTTCGCTGAGGGCTGCGGAGCTTAACGCCGACATAATTCTGAAGGCTACTATGGTTGACGGAATTTATGACAAGGACCCCAAAAAGTTCCCCGACGCGCAGAAATACGATGTAATCACGCATCACGATATACTTGTAAAAAGGCTTCAGGTTATGGACAGCGCCGCTGCCGCAATCTGCACCGAAAACAATATACCTATCATCGTCTTTGACCTTAACCGTCCCGACAATATTTATGACGCCGTTATGGGCGAGCCTGTCGGCACGCTTGTTACAAAGCACAAGAGCTGATTTTTTACATAGCCTTACGGCAGATTGGAGCATATTATGAAAGAGATTATGGATAACACCAAGGAAAGAATGAACAAGAGCGTAACCGCCCTTGATAACGAGCTTGCAACTATCCGCGCGGGCAGAGCCGACCCACGCGTGCTTGACAAAATTGCGGTTGATTATTACGGAACGCCTACCCCTGTAAACCAGATGGCTTCCGTTGCCGTTTCTGAGGCAAGAATACTTGTTGTATCGCCCTATGACGCTTCAACTCTTAAGTCCATAGAAAAGGCAATTCAGGCAAGCGACCTTGGCATAAATCCCACAAACGACGGCAAGTGCCTCAGAATTGTATTTCCTCAGCTTACAGAGGAACGCCGTAAGGAACTTTGCAAGACCGTAAACAAGACCTGTGAGGACAGCAAGGTTGCTGTGCGCAATATTCGCCGTGACGCGCTCGACAAGCTTAAGGCTAAGAAAAAGGCAAGCGAAATCACCGAGGACGACATGAAGGACGGCGAGAAGAATATTCAGAAGCTGACCGACAAGGCAATTGAGGAAATTGACAAAATCGGCGCAGCCAAGGAAAAGGAAATCATGTCAATCTGATGGAGAATACTTCTGTTCCGCAGCATATCGGCATAATTATGGACGGCAACGGCAGATGGGCAAAGCAGCGCCTTTTGCCGCGCAGTATGGGTCATAAGCAGGGGGCGGCGGTGTTCAAAAAAACCATCAACTGGTGCAGGGAGCTTGGCGTAAAATGCGCAACATTCTATGCTTTTTCAACAGAAAACTGGAAGCGTCCTGCCGACGAGGTTCAGGGAATTATGGACCTGCTTCGGCGATATATAAAGGATTTGCGTGCTTCTGCCCGTGAAAATATCCGCATTGTGATTATAGGCGATATATCGCGCTTTGACGAGGATATCAGGCTTGAACTTGCGGATATCATGAACGATACGCGCGAAAATGACGGCTTTATAGCTTCAATTGCGCTTAACTACGGCGGCAGGGCAGAGCTTGTTAAAGCTGCACGCGAGCTTTGCAGCGAGGTGCTTAAAGGCACTGTCCGCCCCGAGGATATTTCCGAGGAAATGGTGGAAAGCCACCTTTACACAAACGAAATGCCCCCGCTTGATTTGGTTATACGCCCAAGCGGAGAGCAGCGGCTGTCAAACTTTCTTATATGGCAGGCAGCCTATGCCGAGTTTGTGTTTATGGACGTTCTCTGGCCTGATTTTACAAAAAAACATCTTGAATACGCTATTGAGCAGTTCGCCTTGCGCAACCGCCGATACGGAGGTATTTAAGAGGAAGGAACTGTTATGGCGAAACGACTGCTTTCAGCATTTGTTGGTATCATTATCGGCGTGAGTATTATAGCTATTGATAATATATGGCTTTATGCCGCCGCTGTTACCTTTTTCGGCATTGTCGGCACATGGGAGTTTATCCGTGCCGTAAAATGCACCGAGTTCAAGCTTCTTACCGCTGTAAGCCTTGTTGTCGCCGCTATTGTTCCCTCGCTGCATATCTTTGGACTTACATGGCTGCTGCTTCCGTGCTTTGCGGGATATATAATGGCGCTTTTTGTCATTATGCTTGGCAAGCACAGGCGCATTAAGATTGAGCATATTGCAATGTGCGGCGGCGCGGCAATGCTTATTCCGTCGTCGCTTTCCACCATCATAATGTTCAGATATATGGCGCCGCCCGAAAATACGGCGCTTGGCATTTATTTTGTTGTGTACCTGCTGTTCTGTGCATGGCTTGGCGATTCCGGCGCGTTTTTTGTCGGCACGTTTATGGGAAAGCACAAGCTTTGCCCCAATGTCAGCCCTAAAAAGACGGTTGAGGGCTTCATCGGCGGAGTGCTTACCGTGGGCGTTGGTGTTTTCATAGAAACGCTTGTGTTCGATCTGTTTATATTAAAGGATTTTCAGATTAACTACGCCATAGTTATTCCATTTGGTATGGCGGCTTCGGTTTTTGGTGTTCTTGGCGACCTTTCGGCTTCCGTGATAAAGCGTGAGTATGGGGTCAAGGATTTCGGAAACATAATGCCCGGACATGGCGGCGTTCTTGACCGTTTCGACAGCGTTCTGTTTGTTGCGCCATTTATTTATACCATTTATTTGTATTTAGCGCCGATTGCGTCATAATATACATTATGAGAATGCGGTTCTCATAACTTAGGCAAGATGTCCCCCGCCTCTTAGGCGGCGGGTTACATTTGCCATTC
>CAZLBL010000106.1:0-5539 GCA_964557825.1 uncultured Ruminococcus sp. | reverse complement strand
TTAGGCATGGAGCCAAGTACGGAATGGACAGGCGAGGACGAAGCGAACGGCGGTTATATTGTTGCAAAAGCTAACGGCGAAGTTCTAGCATATCATTTGTATAACAGGGATAAATTCAAGCAATATCTTTATGAGAACACAAAATTGGAACGTGGTTCTACTTCAAAGCATGGATATGCAAATATCTATAAGGAAAATGATAAAATGTTTATCAAACTCAATTTGCAAATAAGGTTCAAATAAGGAAAGGCGTCACATTATGGAAAATTTTCTTCTTGGCAGAAAGCATATTCATTTTATAGGCATAGGCGGCAGCGGAATGTACCCGCTGGCGCAGATACTTCACACGCAGGGGTATTATCTTACCGGCTCGGACAACAACGAAACCGCAACGCTTCAGGCGGTGCGGGATATGGGCATTCCCGTGTTTATGGGACATTCGCCCGAAAATATCAAGGGCGCAGACCTTATCGTCCACACGGCGGCGATTATGGCGGATAATCCCGAATTGATTGCGGCTAAAAACAGCGGCGTTATGACTATCGAGCGCAGCGAGCTGCTTGGACTTGTAACCTCATGGTACAGCAAGGCATTCTGCGTATCGGGAACCCACGGAAAAACCACCACCTCCTCCATGCTTACGCTGATACTTCTTGCGGCGGGGATTGACGCCTCGGCGGTGATCGGCGGCAAGCTGCGCAATATCGGCGGCAGCGGACGCGCGGGAAAAAGCGACTATATGGTGTGCGAGGCGTGCGAGTTTGTGGATACGTTCCTTAAGCTGTTTCCCGATATCTCGGTTATCCTCAATATCGACCGCGACCATATGGATTACTTCAAAACCATGGATAATCTTAAGCGCAGCTTCAGTAAATTCTGCAATAAAACCACCGATATGATTATCGCAAACGGCGATGACGAAAACACCATGCAGGCGGTGCGGGGAAGCGGCTCGGCGGCGCGGGTGATTACGTTCGGCAAAACGGATAGCAACGATTTTTACGCGGAGAACATACAGGTTCTCGGGGATTTTGATACCCGCTTCGACCTTATGCACCGCGGCGAAAGGCTTTGCACCGCCGCAATCCATGTGCCGGGAATACACAACGTCTACAACGCGGTGGCAGCCTGCGCGGCGGCTTATTCTGCGGGGATACCCGTCAGCGCCCTTGTGGACGGACTTGAAAGCTATCACGGCACAATCCGCCGCTTTGAGCGCATTGCCGAAATAAACGGCATAACCATCGCGGACGACTACGCCCACCACCCCGCCGAAATCGCCGTTACCCTTAAAACCGCAAAGCAGATGAGTTTCAAGCGGGTGTGGGCGGTTCACCAGCCGTTTACCTATTCCCGCACGGCAATGCTGCTTGACGAGTTTGCAGAGGCGCTTTCCATTGCCGACAGGGTGGTGCTTACCGAGATTATGGGCAGCCGCGAGAAGAACACCTACAACATCTATGCAAAGGACCTTGCGGAAAAAATCGACGGCTGCGTGTGGTTTCCCACGTTTGAGGAGGTTGCGGACTACGTTGTCCAGAACGCTCAGCCGGGCGACCTTGTTATAACCCTCGGCTGCGGCGACGTGTACAAGGTGGCGGAGAGGATTGCAGAAATTCAATAAGGGGCTTGCCCCGTCATTTAACGTGGCAAGGGTTGGCTTTGCCAACCTGCCATTCAGTAGGGGATTGTATCCCCTACTGAATGGTAAATGGAACCCGCCGCCTAGAGCCGAACGAAGTTCGGTTCGGAGGCAGGGGGACATCTTGCCTAAGTTATAAATGAATAATGAATAATGTACAATGAATAATGAACGGGCGATTGCGCCCTGCGCAAACGCTCGTTCATTGTTCATTGTTCATTAAAAGGAGAACACCATGCTCACCAAAATCAGAAACTACATATACAGCCAAAAAGCCGAAATGCTTGCTGCGCTTGCGCGGCTGGTGGAAATTCCAAGCGTAAAGGGCAAGCCCTGCGAGGGCGCGCCGTTTGGCAGCGAGCCGCGCCGTGCGCTTGACGAAATGCTGAAAATCTGCGCGGAGCAGGGCTTTCCCTGCCGCTGCCGCTATGACGTTGCGGGCGAAGCCGACCTTGCCGTCCGCGATTTGCCGCCCGCGCTTGGCATTCTCTGCCATCTGGACGTTGTTCCCTGTCAGCCCGAAAACTGGGCGACAGACCCCTATTCCCTCACCGAAAGGGACGGTATCCTGTACGGCCGCGGAGTTATCGACGACAAGGGACCCGCAATTTCCGCGCTGTTTGCAATGAAATGCGTGCGGGAGCTTGGAATTCCCCTTAAGGCGGGGGTGCGGCTGATTTTCGGCACGGACGAGGAAAACGGCAGCGAGGATATGGAATTATACGCCGCGCGCGAGCAGCTTCCCCAAAACGTATTTACCCCCGACGGCAGCTTCCCCGTGATAAACGTGGAAAAGGGCATGCTGCGCGGGTGCTATGCGGGCGGCTACGGCGGCGGGGTTGTCCGCTTCCATGGAGGAACTATCCCAAACGCCGTGCCGGATTTCGCCTTTGCCGTGGTTAAAGCGCCGCTAAGCCGCGTTGCTTTAGAGATTGCGGCAGACCGCAGCGGGGCGCGGTTCTCGGCGGCGGAAACGGACGGCGCGGTAAAAATCACCGCCGAGGGCAGGGCGGCTCACGCTTCCACGCCCGAAAGCGGAATTAACGCGGTCACCGCGCTGATTGCGCTGATAAACAGGCTTGGCGCGGGCGGGGAAGCTTTTTCCGCGCTTGCGGAAAAATTCCCCCATGGCGAAACGGACGGCGCGGCTGCGGGACTTCGCGCAAGCGACAGCACGGGTGCGCTTACGGCGGTGCTTAGCATTATGGATATAGAGGACGGCGAGTGCCGCGTTACGGTGGATATCCGCTTTCCCAAGTGCCTGCGCCTTGAGGAGGTCAAAGCGCGGCTTGGCGGCGCGCTTTCCGCGGCGGGGCTTGCGCTTTCCCGCTTTATGGGGGACGAGCCGCACTGCGTGGACGAAAACAGCGATTTTGTGCAGGCGCTGCTTCGCGTATACGAGCGCACAGAGGGCAAAAAGGGCGGGTGCATAGCCATAGGCGGCGGGACTTACGTCCACAATATCGAGGGCGGCGTAGCGTTCGGCGCAGAGCGCGGCGATACCGACTACCATATGCACGGCGCAGACGAATTTCTGCCCGTTTCGGAGCTGCTTGAAAACGCGGTGATGTACGCCATGGCGATAGCGGAGGTCTGCGGGTGAGTGCGCTGACTGAATTGTGCAGCGAAAAGCCTCTCCCCTCTTGATTTTTTTGTACAAAAGGTGTATAATAGAGTGGTACAAAAATAAGCGGCACGCAAACCGCGTATATTCGGAGGAAATACAAATGGCAGAAATACTTATCGAAACATCGGCGCGTCATGTTCACGTTACACAGGAAACGCTGGAAATCCTGTTCGGCAAGGGTCACGAGCTTACCAAGAAAAAGGATTTGTCACAGCCCGGTCAGTTCGCCTGTGAGGAGCGCATTACCGTTGTGGGTCCCAAGAAGGAGCTTGCAAACGTCAGCATTCTGGGTCCCGTCCGTCCCGCCGACCAGGTTGAGCTTTCCGCAACAGACGCGCGTTCCATCGGTCTTGGCATAGCAGTACGCGAAAGCGGTGATGTTGCAGGCACTCCCGGCTGTATCCTGCGCGGTCCTGCGGGCGAGGTTGAGATTAAGGAGGGCGTTATCGTAGCACAGCGCCATATCCACATGATTCCCGAAACCGCCGCAAAGCTTGGCATAAACAACAAGGATATCGTATGGGTTAAGTGCGTAACCAACGGCAGAACCGCTATCCTCGGCGATGTTGTTGTAAGAGTAAGCGAGAAGTTCGCCGACGCTATGCATATCGACACCGACGAATCCAACGCTATCGGCGCAGCCCCCAACATGATGGGCGAGATTATCAAGTCGCTTTGATTAAAGCAAATAAGCAGATAAAAAGGCTTCCTCTTTCGGGGAAGCCTTTTTTTACTTCATAAACACCATTTCGCTGATTTGCAGCAGCTGTCTGCCTTTCATTTCGCCCGCAAACCAGCCGTCATAGCCTGCTTCCGCCCTGACAAACAGCGCGTGCCTGCCTGTCACCGCCTTTACCCTGCCGCCGATTACGCCGCCGCTCTGCGCAAAATCCACCGTGCCTATTTCCTCGCCGTCCTCGCTGTCAAGCAGAATGTGCAGCTTTCCGTGGCTGCCAAGTCCGTTGATTTTAAGCCGTATCTGCATGGTTTTGGAGGAGTAGTCCTCGCCAAAATCGAAATATTTCCACCCAAGCACCGCGCCGTCCGTAATGCCTGTAACCACGCGCTGAAATACGTCAAGCTCCGCAACAAAGCAGCCGCCCTTAAGCACGCAGGCTGTTTCCGCCGCCGTTGGCTTGTAGGGATTGAGGTAATCCTCAAAGCCCAGAGAGGTCATTTCCACCTGCGGAATTGTGCCATCGGGGAGAATTTGTATCTTCTCCACGCAGGCGCGGCGGGACATGATAGTTCCGTTGGTCATGCGGTGATAGAATATATACCACTGCCCGTTTATATTGGCTATCGAGCCATGATTGTTGCCCCCGGGATAGTCAATGCCGTTATCCACAATAGTTCCCCTGTAAGTAAAAGGACCCGTGGGCTTGTCGGAGGTGGCATAGTCAAGGCAGCTGCCGCGCTGGGGGGAATATATCAGATAATAGGTATCGCCCACCTTGCGGGGGGAGCAGGCCTCAAAAAACCTGTGCGGCTCTGCGGTGGGGATTATATCAAGCTGATAGCTGCCCTCAACCATTTCGTACATATTGTCCTTTAATTCGCACATATAGCTGCCCTGATAGCCGCAGTAGACGTACACCCTGCCGTCATCGTCCACAAGCGTGCCTGGGTCGATAAAAGTGCCGTTGTCGTAGTGATTTTCAACGTTGTATTTATACTGACTAAGCAGCTTAAAGGGACCCTCAGGGCGGTCGGAAACCGCAACGCAGCCCTTTGCATTGACGATATAGGCATAAAGATAATACTTGCCGCCGCGCTCTACCACATCGGGCGCAAACAGAAGCGCGTCTGTCCAGTCTACGTCAGAGGGAGCGTCTGCGCCGTCACGGGTGCGGAAAATATCGCCGTGGCAGGTCCACTCGTTAAGATTGTCAAGCGGCGCAGACCACGCCTTAAGCTTGCAGTCGCAGAAATCAATGCTGTCCACGCGGTCGTGCGAGCCGTAGACATAAACGCGGTTGCCGAATACTCTCGGTTCGCCGTCGGGGATATATTCCCATGTGGGTAAATACGGATTTGCCATGATAATTCCTCCTGTGTGATTTTATTCTTTATTCTATTCTAGCCTGTTCAAGCAGATTTTTCAATCACCCCATGGACATATTTCAGCACAAAAGGGACATAAGCCTTCCCCCCCAAAAGGGTGGGAAGCCTTTACGCTCCACAATTAAATTCGGCACGAAAGCCTTCCCCCCGCATATAACTTAGGCAAGATGTCCCCCTGCCTAGCGTTGAACAAAGTTCAACTCGGC
>CAZLBL010000105.1:0-5563 GCA_964557825.1 uncultured Ruminococcus sp. | reverse complement strand
CTAGAGCCGAACGAAGTTCGGTTCGGAGGCAGGGGGACATCTTGCCTAAGTTATTTTAATACATTGAGATATTCAATATCCGCGTCCTCCGGACCCGTCATGCTGCACCCTTTTTCCTTTGCGTACTGTATGTAGCGGAGAATATCCGCGGTTATGCGCTCGCCGGGGGCAAGTATCGGTATTCCGGGGGGATAGCACATTACAAACTCGCTGCACACCCTGCCCTCGGTTTCCATTATGGGCAGGCTTTCCTTGTCGGCGTAAAAGCTTTCCTGCGGAGTTGCAACAACCTGCGGCGCTATGTATTCCTGGCTCAGCATACCAGTTTTGTCGCGGCGGCAACAGCGGCGTATATCCGCAAGGGCGCTTACAAGGCGCTCAACCTCCTGCATTCTGTCGCCGATACTGAGATATGCAAGTATATTTCCGATATCCCCGAATTCTATCTGTATATCATAATCATCGCGCAGCATATCGTAAACCTCGATACCCGCAAGACCTATATCAAGCGTGTGGACGCTGAGCTTTATCGGGTCAAAATCGTAAATCGAGTCGCCGTTTATCATCTCTCTGCCAAATGCGTAATATCCGCCTATGGAATTTATCTCCGCCCGCGCATACTCGGCAATTTCACGCACCTTGGCAAAGGTTTCCCTGCCGCGCAGCGCAAGATTTCTGCGCGAAATATCAAGGCTTGACATCAGCAGATAGCTTGCAGAGGTTGTCTGGGTGAGATTGATAATCTGCCGCACATAGCCCGCGTTTACGTTTTTCCCCGCAAGCAGGAAGCTTGACTGCGTAAGGCTTCCGCCGCTTTTGTGCATGGAAACGCTCGCCATATCCGCGCCCGCCGCCATTGCCGAAACAGGCAGGTCATCACCGAAATAAAAATGCGTTCCATGCGCCTCGTCCGCAAGGCACAGCATATTATGCTCATGCGCAAGCTTTACTATGGCGCGCAGGTCAGAGCATATTCCATAATATGTGGGATTGTTTACAAGCACCGCAACCGCATTAGGGTGCGCTTTTATCGCCTGCTCCACCTGCTCGCGCTTCATGCCAAGCGAAATGCCAAGCCTGCGGTCAACCTCAGGATTTACATAAACAGGCACTGCGCCGCACAGGATAAGCGCATTTATAACGCTTCTGTGGACGTTGCGCGGCAGAATAATCTCGTCCCCGCGCTTGCAGGCGGTAAGCACCATGCTTTGCACGGAGCTTGTCGTTCCGCCAACCATCAGAAAAGCCTCGGCGGCGCCAAAGGCTTCGGCTGCAAGCTGCTCCGCCTGACGTATTACGGATACGGGGTGGCACAGGTTATCAAGCGGCTTCATGCTGTTTACATCAACAGAAACGCACTGCTGTCCAAGAAAGGCGGTAAGCTCCGCGTTGCCCCTGCCGCGCTTGTGACCTGGCACGTCAAACGGCACAACGCGCATTTGTCTGAATTGCTGAAGCGCTTCATAAATCGGCGCTCTGTCCTGAGTTAAATGTTCCATAGCAAATCTCCAAAAACAAAAAAGCAAGCTGCGCAGAACACAGCTTGCTGAACTTATCCGTAAAAGCAGATATACCAACGCGGCATATCCTGCAAGAATGGGTAAGAGCTTCGGGTTTTCCAGAGTCTATATAGCAATTCACTAAGTAATTAAACTTTTACTACTCTCTTATTGACCGTTTCACAAGTCTGCGCCGAAAGCGCAATTTCGGTTATTAAGTAACCAACTTATAAAATTTGAGCTTTTAACTCAATCAATAATGCAGCCTTAAGCTGCGTGATAATTGCTGGGAAAGACTCTGCAAAAACTCATCTTTTCCCAAAAGCCGACCTTAACCGCGGCTTTATCCACTGATATTACAAACAATACCAACAGTGTTATTATAGCTGATTTCTCCCCCGTTGTCAATAGGAAAAGTAAATTTTTATTGCAGATGCAATTTTTGCGCGTACCGTGTGGTCTGACCGTCATCTGAGCTGCGGTTTATGCGGAATTTTCACTTTTAACGCTGCCGTTTACGAAAGATTTCGGCAAAGTACTTGCAAAAATCCTGCAAAAGGTGTATGATATGTATATCACCCAGTGTTATGAAAAGAGGACTGCAAAATATGAAAGATGACCTGCTGCTTCGCATTTCTGAAATGATGCCGGAGTTTTCAAAGGGACAAAAGCTTATCGCAAACTATATACTGGAACATTACGAAAAAGCTGCTTACATGACAGCATTTAAGCTTGGCAGCACGGTAAACGTCAGCGAATCAACGGTTGTGCGCTTCGCAAACAAGCTGGGCTTTGAGGGATATCCGCAGCTTCAGCGCTCGCTTCAGAGCCACATCAAAAACCGCCTTACCTCATTACAGAGAATGGACGTAACAAGGAACAGGATAGGCGATGTAAACACTGCCGAGGGTGTGCTGAATCAGGATATAGATAAAATTCGCCGCACAATAGAATCGGTAAGCGATGAAGCCTTCAAAAATGCGGTGGACGCTATATGCTCCGCAAGAAATATCTATATCCAGGGCGCAATGAGCAGCGGTATTCTCGCAAATTTCATGCACTACTATCTGCGCCTTATTTTCAATAATGTCAGCCATATCGGCGCGGTTGGAACGAACGAATTGTATCAGCAGATGGTGCATATCGGGGAGGGCGATGTGCTTATCGCAATGAGCTTTCCGCGCTATGCCAAAAGCACCATTGAGGCTTGCCGCTTTGCACGCGAAAGCGGCGCAAAAATTGTCGCTATCACCGATGGTGAAAGCTCGCCCTTGGTACAGTATGCCGATTGTCCGCTGTATGCATACTCCGACATGGTGTCGTTTGTGGACAGCCTTGTTGCCCCGATGAGCCTTATAAACGCGCTTATCGTAAGCATATCCGACCGCAAGCGTGAAAGCGTTGAGCAGTGCTTTAACAAGCTGGAAAAGCTGTGGGAACGCGGAGAGGTCTACAAGAAAGATGTATGATTTAGTTATTATCGGCGGCGGCGCGGCGGGAATGCTCTGCGCCATAACCGCGGCAAGAGGCGGAGCAGGTGTGGCTATACTTGAGCGCGGCGACCGTCTTGGCAGAAAGCTTGCGATAACGGGCAAGGGGCGCTGCAATATATGCAGCAACAGCGACAATGAAACAATAATGCGTAATATTCCACGCAACGCGCGCTTTTTGTACAGCGCGCTTGCGCAATTTTCGGCGGCTGATGTAATGACTTTTTTTGAGGAATTAGGCGTGCCGCTTAAAACTGAGCGTGGGAACCGCGTTTTTCCGCAGTCGGATAAAGCTGCCGATGTAGTAAACGCGCTGAAAACCGAGCTTGCACGGCTTGGCGTGGATATAATCCATGAAAAATGCACCGCGCTTATCATTGAAAACGGCGTCTGTCTTGGCGTAAAAACCGCAAAGCGCGAAATAAAAGCCGCCGCCACAGTGCTGGCGGCGGGTGGAAAATCCTATCCCGCAACGGGGTCGGACGGCTTTGGATACACGCTGGCACAGCAGGCGGGGCACACCATAATCGCGCCCGAGCCATCGCTTTCCGCCATGGAAACAAAAGAAAAGCCGCTTGAAGCGGCGGGACTTAATCTGCGCAATATTTCCATGCGGCTTATGGACGGCGCAAAATGTATCTATGAGGATTTTGGCGAGCTGTATTTTATGAATTACGGCATTGCAGGTCCTACGGTGCTAAGCGCTTCGGCGCATATCCCCAAGATGGAGGGCGGCAGATATTCCGTTCTTGTGGACCTTAAACCCGCACTCAGCGAAAAGCAGCTTGACGCGCGTATTCTGCGGGACTTTTCGGAGCGCCGCGGGCAGCGTTTTGAGGAAGCACTGCGCGGTCTGCTTCCTGCACAGCTTATCCCGCTGATTGTGCGCAGGTGCGGTGTTTCTCCCGATAAAAAGGTGGACGAAATTTCAAAGCAGGAGCGTTCCGCGCTTCTTAGCGCGCTGAAAGCGCTTGATTTTGAAATAACGCGCTTCCGCCCGATTGAGGAGGCTATAATCACGCGCGGCGGCGTTTCGGTCAAGGAAATCTCCCCAAAAACGATGGAATCAAAGCTGTGCCACGGACTTTATTTTGCAGGTGAAATTATCGACTGCGATGGTTACACAGGCGGATTCAATCTGCAAATTGCATTCTCAACCGCCTACGCTGCGGCAGCGGCGATACGGGCTTAACATTCTTACACGCTGACAATATTATTCCCCGCTTGGCTGCCGTGCCGAGCGGATTTTTTCGCGCGGATATTATGTACGGCCGTTTGAAGTATCCTATGCATTTCAGTGGGGCAATGCGTCCGACGGCGTTTCGGGCGTACCCGAACCGCTCAGCGCCTTAAGCTGAATAACCGCCAATATCAGCAGCAGACCCGTAATATATTTTCTTCCCATAAATAAAGACACTTCCTTTAATTTCGTAATATACCCCTTTGCCCTAAATTCCGTTCAGTTCAAAACAAAGGGGCGTTTTTCCCCCGCGAATAATATTCTAATCTTTCCCTGCCCTAATTTCAAGTACCGTTGCGCAGAATGTCAAAATTCTTCCTGAAATGTAATTAGCGCTGCTAATCCTCGGCTATTTGCACAAATTCGCAAAGGTGATTTTATTATTTATCACAACAAATTTGACAGCCGCTTGTTAGATAATCACTGTGCGAAACTTTCTCGCCGCACTGATGGATTGACGCAATCAGGTCATTACAAATCAGCCGTCCGCTGGGTTGAACTTTGTTCAACGCTAGGCGGGAGGACGTCTTGCCTTAGTTATATTTTGGTATATTGCTGTATAACGTTTTCGGCACGATAAGGCAGTCGGAAATTACGCCGCGATTTTTAATATTTGCCGCACAAATCAAACCTGCCGTTACAGCTTCATCGAACCGCGAGTCCGCGCATACAACACAGTCCGATATTTTTCCGTAATTTATGCCCGTGATACCGCCCATATATCTGCACGAATAATCCACCGGCGTATGTGATTGTGTAATAACGCCGTTTTCTTCCTCATATGGACAATTGCAATAATTGTGATTATTTGAACTGCAACTAAGCGCGGCGACAGAAACACTGTCTGTAAGCTTTCCGCGGTTTATTCCCACAATGCCGCCAACACTTTTGTTGCCCTGAACATCTGCGCCGCATACACAGCCGCTTATTTCTGTATCATAAGAATTAACAAAGCCCACAACACCTCCGCACGCAGCAGTAATGACATTTTGGTTGTACAAAGAAATAATCTCGCCATACACCGCGCAGTTGGTTATTGATACATTTTTGGCGCTGCTTGGTATGTATGCCGCAATGCCGCCAAGCCATAGCCGCGTTGACACTATGCTTGCATTTTTCAAGCGTATATTTTCTATTTTCGCGCCCGCCCCCAAACGATTGAACAAGCCGCAGCTATCCGATTTCAGATTGATAATAGAATAATTCCCGCCATTAAGCGTTCCCGAAAAGCTGCTGATGCCTTTCCAGTCATAGCCTGTCAAATCAATATCATTTGCAAGCATATAACTTAGGCAAGATGTCCCCCGCCTCTTAGGCGGCGGGTTCCATTTACC
>CAZLBL010000104.1:0-5667 GCA_964557825.1 uncultured Ruminococcus sp. | reverse complement strand
GACTGTGTTAGTATATCCGTTTCGCTTTGCATAATCTTCAAGCATTTTCTTTTGAGACGAGATTTGTCAAGGGGGCTTTCTGCAATAAATACAAACAAAGATATTTTCTATCCGAAAAACCAAAGAAATGTAAGCTCCACAGATGCTTTTCATTATTGTTTGATGGGAAAATTAAGTGTAGCGAACGAGTTATAAAACATTTAATGTCAACTTGGATTCTTTCTGAGTTGACGCTTTCGCATTGGAATGTTGTAAATTTTATCAACTTTTCGCACATATTTGCGAAAGTCTATTGAAAATAATGGCTTTTTGTGATATAATAAAAAACATAGTGTCGAACAGCGTTTTTGCTTTACTTGCTGTTCGTGTATTGGTGGAAGGAGATTTATGTATGGCTTTATCTTATAACCATATGTGGAAATTACTTGTTGACAAAAAAATGAGCAAAGCGGATTTGAGGAAAGCCGCCGAAATTGCCCCCAATACGATGACGAAGTTAAGGCGAGACGAACCCGTTAATCTTTCAATTTTGGCTCGTATATGCCAAGAACTGAATTGTGATTTTGGAGATATAATCGAATATATTAGAGAACCAGACAGCGATACCACTTCCGCTCCTGAAAACGATTGAGAAAGTTTTTGCATAGGACATACTTGTGTCCTGCTCAATCAGTATAATATTCTTGTATGATTGCGGAGGTGCATAAATCGTGAAACAAGAACGTGTTTTGGAATTATTCTTTCGTGGTCTCCGTGGAGAGGACCTTTCGATAAGAAACTTAGCAAACGAATACGACGTGTCCACTAA
This sequence comes from uncultured Ruminococcus sp., assembly GCA_964557825.1. GTDB lineage: Bacteria > Bacillota > Clostridia > Oscillospirales > Ruminococcaceae > CAG-115. The sequence goes on along the minus strand of CAZLBL010000104.1, from coordinate 4,859 downwards.
AAGCATAAGCCGAGATATTACCGACTTAAAGGCTTTTTTGGCTGACCACCGTGACCTTGTTGGGAACACCGAGTTGGAGTATTCCCATCAAGATAGATGTTATCGTCTGTTTATGGATGAGTTCTTGACCAATAAAGAACTATTTTCTCTCATAGAGGTTCTGATTGGAGCAAGGGCGTTCTCTAAAATGGAGTTGCTTACTCTTGTCGAAAAGATGAAGCGATTCACCACACCAGAAGACCGTCCGAAGCTGAACGAACTTATCCGCAAAGAGTTATACCACTACCCCGAAGTGAAGCACGATTGTGAGAGCGTTCAAGCGGTGCTGTGGCAGCTTGTAAATTGCATAACGGAAAAACGTGAAATATCTATTGAATATTATCGCTCCGACCGAAAGTGGGTAACGCACCGCATTCGTCCTGCATCCGTGATGTTCTCGGATTACTACTTCTATCTGATTGCTTTCAATACGGAAGGAACGCTCGATAAGCCCCTTTATTTCCGTGTTGATCGGATTAAGTACATAACCGAACACCGGAAAAAGTTTACCAATATGGAAGCACCGGAATTTGACGAGGGTTTGCTCCGGCAGCGCAGCTTGTTTATGTGGCCTGGCAAACTCAGAACCATTCGGTTTGAGTTTACTGGAACAGCCATACAAGCTATTCTGGACAAGCTCCCGACCGCAAGGGTAATTGAAAGAAACGGCAAGACATACACAGTTGAAGCCGATGTATATGGGGACGGAATAAAAATGTGGATTTTAAGCCAAGGTCGCCGTATAAAGGTTATTTCACCGGATAATTTTGTCGAAGAAATGAAAAAGGAAATCGAGCTGATGCAGGCTCAATACGGAAACAAATCTACCATCGTATAAAGGAGAAAAAAGCTATGGTTGTTGATTATAAGTCAAGAAAAAACGAAGTTTTAGCTTCGTATGATACTGTTGAAGCATTGGTTGCAGAGCTTCAAGCGTATGCCGAGGAAATAGGATTGCCCGACCCAACCGAACGTCTGCAAAATCTGTTAAAGGATATTCGTAGTAAGGCGGAAAAGGTTAAGGAAGATAGATTTATTATTATGATTGCCGGTGAATCCAAAAGCGGCAAATCCACATTCATCAATGCTTATCTTGGTGTAGAGTTACTTCCGATGGATGTAAAGCAATGCACAAGTGCTATTGTCGAAATTAAATGGGGAGAAGTGTTCTCCGTAAGGGCGACTTATGCCGATGGACGTACAAAAAAAATTCGTGGTGACAATGAAGCTCGTGACTTCCTTAAAAGGAACGCAGCTTTGGATGATGAACACAGAAACATTCCTGTTCCCACTATTAACAGCGAGATTCTTGTAAAGTCTGGACTTCGTGCTCGTGCAAAAGGAACTGCTATCTCTATTTCCAAAGCAGAAGTTGAAGCAATGCTGAAAGCTCCCGAAGTTATAAGTGCAAACATTCACAATCTTCCAGACTACAATAAACGGATTATAGATTACATAAATTCAAAGAAGGATACTTGGCAGGATATTGTAACCAAAATAGAGATTTCTTTCCCGTTTGGTGAGGAACTTCGTGGAATTGAGATTATCGACAGCCCTGGTGTATGTGCTCGTGGTGGTGTCGCTGAAATTACATCAAAATACATTGAAGAAGCGGATGCAATCATTTTCTTAAAACCTGTTATTGGACAATCCCTGGAATCAACACAGTTCAGTCAGTTTATGGAGAATGTCAGCGTTGAAAGAAACAAGAACGCTTTGTTCCTTGTGTTAACACATATAGCAACCAAAAACGAAGCCGATTTAAGACGCTTGGAGGAAGAAGCAAACAAACAATTCTCTGGTAAGCTGGATAAACGAAACATTCTGTTTGTTGATAGTAAGGCTGAATTATATGCCAAGAAATTTGCCGATGTTGATGATGTGATGGTCGAGCTTCGCAAACTGAACAGCGAAGGTACTCTTGATGATTTTGTAACAAAGGCATATACAGAAACTAATGGTCTTTTTGGCGACGGGGACATCACAGACTTTATCAAGAAGTTGCAGGAAAAATCGAGATTTGAACAAATATATCGTTCGCTTGAGGTCTTTGGAAGAAAAGCTCATTACATTTTGTTAGCTGCGCTGCTTACGTCGATTGAAAATCTGTATGCAAAACTTTGGAGCGATTTAAGCAGTAATATAGATTTGTACCGTTCAAAAGCAGAGGACCCCAAGGAGCTTGCAAAGAAGATAAGTATATTAAAAAACGAATTAGAAGAAATTGAGAATATGATTTATAAGGGGGTCAACCAAGAGGCTCGTCGATTTCGAGGAGATGAAGGCATTATTAGACCTACTGCGGAAGCGGCTGTAAATGAGTTTCTGTCCGAAGTCGAGAAAATCGACCCAAACGCATCTGATGCCTTTGAACGATTAGAAAAGGCTTCTATGAAGAAAATCGAGGAATTTTCTAATTTGACAAAGGATTTGCAAGATGCTGTTGTTGCTGAATTTGATAAAAACCTTATCGCCTTGAGCAATCCGGATTCAATACCGTTTGAATCGTTGAAACCCAATTTCACCGATGATACGTTCCGCAAATTATTGGAAGATACTCGTGGTAAAGCAAATGTTACTAAATACGAAGAAGGCGGAACATTCAAGAAAAGTAAAACATACTCTGTATATTCGCAAAATCGACACTTTGGCGTCTTGTTAGATAATATTAAAGGACGATTGCGGGATATAAAGACAGAGATGGTGGAAATTCTAATGGATTTCGTATCCGGAATCAGCAAGATGTATCTTGAAGAATTGGGAAAAAATGCAGATGCAAAAAAAGCGGAATACGACGCTATTATGGAAGCCAAATCTACAGCAGAACAAATCTCAGAAATTATTGAGGTTCTAATGGACAAACAGAACCGCATTTCTGAGGCTAAGACAACTGCCATTTCGTTAAAAGGAGGAATAACAAAATATGTACAGCACAACGATTAAGCCCAAAGTGGATAAAATGTTTGCGGATTTGGATAAGCAGACAAAGGAAATAATTGCCAGCTCAACTTCGATGAATGATGCAATAACTCGTGCTACTCGTTTGGTCAGCTCAGAGGTTAGCACAAGAAGTAAAACGATATTGAGTGATATGCTCGATGATTTGACAAATTCCTTGATGGAAACCGAATTTTTCGCTGACATTTCTAAGCAGAATGCTTTTTATCGTGTAAATCTGCAGGAAGAAATTCTGAGTAAGTATCAGTTTACACCTTCTGCCTCTGTAAATTACACAGAAGCCTCCCGAACGGTTCAAGCCTTAAAGGTAGGTGGAATTACTCTTGCCGCAGGTGCGGTTATTGAGGTCGGTGTTGTTTTGATTGCTGGACTCTCTTTCTCCTCGCTCGTTCCTGTCCCGATTAGTGTGCTTGTGGTTGCATCTATTGGTGCCGCATTAGCCGATTATTACGCTGTTGAACCGGCACGGAACAAGAAAAATCTTGCCTTGACGTTCGATAATTACCTTGTGCAAGCAAAACAGCAGTTTTTGAATTGGTTTGATGAGGTGGAGAAATACTTCAACGCAAGAGTCGAAGAAATTAAGCAGACAATGTGAGGTGTAATATATGGCGAACACAGAACTTACCCCTCAACAAAAAGCACATTTGGAAGAATTTAATGTGGACAGCAAGGTTGTAGGAGACCAAACAGCCAAATTTTTGGAACTCGTTTACCCTTCTTACCTTGTAAACCAACAGGATGTAGAATCTTTGATGGATAAAGATAGCACGCGACATCTTGAAAGTATGACCTTTTTTCGCATCAGTAGTTGTACTGCTGATAATGTTGATAAGGTTTTTGAAAATGTGAACAAACGCTTTGAAAAGCTCTTTACAGCTTTGTACTCTATTGATGTTCCAGTGGCGTATGGCGTTGTGAGCCGTGACGGTGTGACTAATCTTGTGCTTGGTGTATATTCAAGCAAAGATGTTGAGCCAGTAAAAGCCATAACACAGGGTATGCTCTCTGGAATAGACATAGAAGAAATTGCTCCGTCTTTCAGTTCGGACAGTAAGAAGAAAATGAGTCACGGTATTCTTACCGGTGTCCCTTCGTTATATGTCAAAGAGGAAAAGCAAACATTTAGTTTATCCTCTATCATGCGAAGTTTGAATGGTCAGAATTATTCACTTCTGTTTGTGGCTAAGCCTGTTGCGAATGACTTAATCTCGCAAAATATTTCTGAATTGATTTCTGTCAGAGATAAAGCCTTCGCTGTGAGCAAGCGAAATGTTGCAAGAAGTAGCAGTTATTCTGAAACTACATCCGAATCTAAAAATGTAAATGATACCCGAAGCAGTATGGCTGGTCAAGTTGGTTCTGGTGCAGGTTCAGTTATCGGAACTGCTGCAGGTGCAATTATCGGCTCTATTGTTCACCCTGGATTTGGAACAATGATTGGTTCCGGTATCGGCGGCGCTGTCGGTGGTGGATTAGGTACAATCATAGGAAATATCGTTGGTAAGGGAAAATCTCATTTGGAGGGATATAGTAGTTCAATTTCAAAGGCTATAACGGATGGAGAAACTGTTTCGGGAGATATACAAAATGGTTTTGCTATTGAACTGATGAATTATGCAGATAATGCCATTGAGAGGCTTAAAGCAGGGCAAAATAATGGCATTTGGCAAACCGCTATCGCATACTCTGCTGAAACAGCAATTTCCAGAAATATCATTCAGGCTTGTTTGAATGGCGAACTATCAAAATTGGATTCCGAAAAGTTACCTATGTTGGCTTTTGAGCCAGAACCATCCAACGAGGGATTGAGAATACCTGACTTTCTTAACAGCACACAACAAAATTCTTTGTGTACTTAT
>CAZLBL010000103.1:0-5757 GCA_964557825.1 uncultured Ruminococcus sp. | reverse complement strand
ACTGAACTTTCGCAAGTTCCAAACCACATGTATAATTTAAGAATATTTTAAAATAAAAGAGGCTTCTAAGTTTGGATAACTCATTGAAAATGAGTAACTTTATAATCGCCAAACAATAAAGCACCAAACTTAAAAGCCATGGGCAAAGATACAACAATTTTATCAGATCTGAGAAGTTTTTTCTCAAAAAGAGATAATAATCGTGCAATTAACAGTATAACGGGTGTTATGGAACACATAAATATACGCTCCAAGCAGATTGGTACAGAAAAGAATCGTAACTGCAAGTTTACCAACGTGCAGGTGCTCAACCTCCTGTTGCTGTTCCCGTTCTTTGTTGTCAGGAACGCCTTCAGGTACTCCGGTTCTGCGTTAGGCCGCATTTTCGTTTGTGAGAAAGACATGTTCTATCGCTTTATGAATGACGGCAATAGAAAGTGGCGCAAGTTGCTCTATGCGCTTAATATACAGTTGCTCCGCAAGATAAGACGTGAGACAGAGGCAAACCAAGAGAAGCCGGTATGTCTGATTATAGATGACACGGACGCTCCCAAAACCGGCAAGAAGTCCGAGCTCATAGGCAGGATATTCTCCCATGTACAGCACAAGAGCATACTCGGGTATAAGTGCCTTACGTTGCTGCTTTCCGACGGTATGAGCCAGCTTATGCTTGACTTTTCCATTCATGGGGAAGAAGGTAAGAACGCGGAAAGGAAGCAAGGGCTCACCAAGGCGGAGCAGGATGCACGTTTCTGCGAGGACCACAGCGGACAGGCGGTGGAAGAGCGAATAAAGGAGTACTTCATGAAGAAGACTGACAAGGCAATAGAGATGGTGAAATACGCCATCAGGCGAGGCATCCGTTTTGACTATCTGCTGGTTGACAGTTGGTTTACCGACGCAGCCTTCGTACGTTTGATAACAAGCCGCCACATAAAATGCAATCTTGTAGGCATGATAAAACTCGGGAAAACCAGATACGGCACGGAATACGGGCTTCTCACGGCAAAGGAGATCATAAGAAAGCTCCATGCGAGAAAGCTTTGCAAGCACAGTGCCACGCTCAAATGCACGTATTGCACCATTGACGTGAAGTTCGCCGGCACTACCGTCAGGCTGTTCTTCTGCAAGCGGGGCAGAAAAGGACAATGGAACGGGCTCCTTACAACAGACCTCAGTCTCAACTTCCTCAAGGCATACCGCATTTATTCCATGAGATGGGCAACGGAAGTCGCCTACAGGGATCAGAAGAATCTGCTTGGCTTCGGTAAATGCCAGTCCGTCCATTTCTCCGCACAGATAGCAAGCATAACGCTGACTATGATGCAATACAACATATTGTGCACTGTCAAGAGATTCGAGGCATACGAGACACTCGGAGAAATCTTCCGGGAAGCCATGCAAAATACTCTTGAGCTGTCCGTAACGGACAAGATATGGCAACTTATAATGGATGTCGTTCTTGACATAGCAGAAATAGTGTCCGCAGACGCTTGCGAACTTCTCTCTGCCTTGATAGACGAGGAGCCTAAGTTCCATAAGTTAATGAATATTTATAAACTCGCTTCGTGATGTTTATTCACTTGCGAAAGTTCAGGATGTTATATATCTTTTTCTATATATGGTACGGAATAGAGTGGCTTGTTCTCTTCATCAAATATCATGATTGGGCAAAAGCCTACTTTAATGTCCATTTTGAGAAGGAAGCCTACAAGCATCAAGGAGAACTGGACTATCTCAAACACAGGAAGCGATTCAACGATTTTAGAGAAAAACTAAAGTGGATAGGTTATCCTGGAGCATAGAAGAAAAAGATGCCAAAAAGTTTGGAGTTTAAATCCTTATTATGTAAATTTGCAAGCGTAATATAATTAGCATCAAGAGACAGCCTTTGAGCTGACCCAACCGAGCCGCATAACGCCACGGTGGGAAAAAGATGCGATTTGATGATTATTTAATCCATTAAATAAAACGGTTATGAACATTTGGAAAGGTTTTATTGATGAAAATTTTCTTACCGAGCATCCTGATGGCAAAATCAAGTTGCTCAATGGTAGGCTTATTGATGGCTATCCGAAACCAAACTATGGAACTGACGTGGAAGATGACACATTTGAACTCTTTCTTTCAAAGGCACATATGTTGTTTCAGAACAGAAAGGCCATTTTGCAAGATAGTCGCTTGTTTCTTGCCCCTCTTCACGTAAATAATAATCTGTCATATTCTGGTAATTACGGTTTCCAAAATCCCACACTTGGAGTGTATATTGAATGGTGGCTCAATTGCAAGAGTTCTGTCCTTTATGACTCCAATGGCAATAGTGGTCTTGTGTATTTCATTTCTGGCTCCCTGCTGAGTGGTATGAACCTTTGTATGGTTGTTGAAGAGGATGGAGCAAGACATAAAGTTACTTTAAAGCCGTTTCAACCCGTTTGGCAAACCTTTGTTAGCGTCAATACGAGATACGAATCATGCAAGGCTATGTACGAGGCTTATCCCTTGGAAAAAGTTCTTTCCTATCTACAATCAATAAAAAATAATTTCCAGTGTTAACCTTTCGCTTCCTTCTGTCATAAAGTTATAGAAACAAGAAGTATAACTATTAAAAGAAAGAAGATTATGAAAAAGTTATTCGCAACACTCGTCGTCTGTATGGTGGCAGCCGTAAGCTTCGCCCAGTCAAACACAAACTACTACGACCAATATGGTCGCAGCACCGGTTCTGCAAGAACAAGCCATAACTATGGTGGCGGCTCGACGACAAACTACTACAACCAATACGGCGGCAGTACTGGCAGTTCCACGACCCGTTCCAACTATGGCGGTGGCGCAACTACCAACTACTACAACCAGTACGGTGGCAGCACAGGCAGTGCCACAACCCGTTCCAACTACGGTGGTGGTTATTCTACCAACTACTATGACCAGTACGGACGCAGCACAGGCTCGTCAACAACTCGCTCTGACTATGGCGGAGGTTACACTACCAACTACTATGACCAGTATGGCCGAAGCACAGGTTCATCAACCACACGCTCGAACTATGGTGGTGGTTCAACCACAACATACTATGACCAATACGGCAGGAGTATTGGTTCAAGCAATAGAAGATAAAGTTGGGACAATGAAATAATAATTCAGCAGTGCGAACATTGTGTTCGCACTACATTTGTAACTTTGCACCGCAAAACAGAAAGAAAGAGAAGTATGACGAAAGAGAAGGACATCAAGGTCGGGTTAATCAGAGTTCAGGAAGATGCTGCGCCGTTTATCGAAGTCGGCTATGTTGATAAGGATGCCAACGAGCATAAGGGCATTATGCTCTTGGACTCTGGTAGTAACAGCAACTTCCTTGTCGGTGGAATGGCTGACAGCATCGGTGAATTGTGCAAACTTGGAAAGATTACTGACAACATCGAGACTTCAACAGGAGATTGTATATCAGCGAAGAATGTACACTTCTCATTCGCAGTAGACGGATGTCAGTATTCGGAGACATTCTGCATTGCGGACATCAACCTGTCGACTATAAAAGGCCGTGAACCAGTCATTGGCATTCTCGGAAATATCTTCATGCAGAAACATGGTCTTGTCATCGACTACACTGACTTCACACTACATACAACCCATGTCGATGAAGAAAACCTTACTGTTGCTGACTGCGATTTCTTCTTCCCTATGGAGATTGGCTTAAAGAACTACGGCATCCCCATACTTTGTATGGCACAGAACAACCTTGAGGTCATTGCGCTTGCGGATACAGGTGCCACAAGTAACATGCTTTCCGTAAAGGCTCTTGGTGAAGAACGTTTTCACTGCAAGTACCTTGGTACGACTGATGTCATAAATGGTGTTATCGGCAGTATAGAAGTGAAGGATGCCATAATGGACTTCTGCCTTGTCACCATGAAGGAAGAAAACACAGAAGACCTTCCCCGACGTGATTACTTCAAGGTGTCACCCATAAATGCGATAGACCCGAAACAAGGAATGCTTGACGAGAATGGCCAACAACTTGAGCCTGTAGAGGCAGTTATCGGCGCGCCATTTATGGCAAGAGAGGGATGGATACTCGACTTTGGCGCAAAGGTAATCTATAAGCCCAAGCATACCCACAAATGGCATGATAACATTAGTGTGCGTGTAGGAGTGGAGAAAGACAATAGCGAGAAAGAGAGGGAAACAGGGAGAATACCGTTCTTTGGCGATGTCGCAGAGATAGGTATGCCCTACATCCGTATATCAGAAGGGCAACTGAAAGGAGCCATTATGATGATTGACACTGGCTCTAATAGCAATATACTATTTGGCACTGCTTACAATCAGCTTCGAGACAATTTCGAACCCGTTGAAGCCGGTGCGTCAATATTTGGAATGGATGGTCAACCCGTCGAAGCTGACACAGTAAGCGGAACTATAACCTTTTGTGGCAGGCAACACCAGATGACATTCTTGGTAAGGAAGGACACTGATGCATTTGAAAGCTTGTACCAAAATATAGGTCTTCCAATATCAGGCATCATCGGGACGAACTTCATGGTGGAGCACAATTGGATTATCGACTTTGGCAAGCAGGAGATTGTAATCCCCGAAGGGGACATAAGCCTGTCAGAACTTCAAACAATAAGAGCATTTTCTGACTAATCCCAGTTTTTGAAAATAAAATCAGAACAAACTAGATAAAAATCAAATTATTTTGGTAAGTTTGCATCAAAATAACCATTATGCCTACAAACAAGAACGCATTAGCCCGATTCAAGTATCTTGACGACCTGCTTTCAGACCGTCATCACTACTATAGTATCCGTGAATTGTGGGAGAAATGCAATGAAAAGCTTGTGAATGATGGCTTTTCTACCGTAGGGAAACGCAGTACAGAGAAAGACATCAAGTTTCTGGAGTATGCTCCTTTTTATGCTCCCATAGTGCGTGGCAAGAAGAATGGCAAAAACTATGTCAGGTATGGACGGTATGATTATTCCATCTTCAAGAAGGAGATGAGCAATGAGGAGCGCAACCTGTTGTGGGAAGTGCTCAATACGCTTGGCCAGTTTGACGGGCTTGACAATTTCACATGGCTTGACAACTTCAAAATCGGTCTAGGGCTTGAAGAACGCCAGCCAATCATCAGTTTCAGTCACAACCCATACTTACAGAACAGTAATCTGCTCGGCACACTCTTCGACAATATCTCCAATGATGTCGTTATTCGACTTTCATACCATACCTTTTCCAATAAGTCTACGCGCAGCATTGACTTTCATCCATACTTGCTGAAACAGTATAACGACAGGTGGTTTCTGCTTGGTGCTGCTGACGACGACAAGAAAATCCTCACCTTCGCATTGGATAGGATAGACAACGTCGAACCTTTACCTGAGAAGAAGTATGCCAAATGCCCCGATGACCTCAATGACCGTTTCGACGACATCGTTGGCGTGACTTTCTATGAAGACCGCCCTATTGAGCATATTCTCTTCTGGGTCAGCGATGCCTCAAAGGATTATGTTCTAACCAAGCCGGTTCATGCTTCCCAGACTTTGTTCAAGGGTGAGAAAGAGCAACAGCTAAGGAATGAATACCCAACCTTAGGAGGAGGTTCGTTCTTCTCCATCGACTGCATCCGTAATTACGAGCTAATCCGCATGCTGTGTTCTTTCGGCAAGAATCTCATCGTCTTGCAGTCTGATGGCAACATACAGAACGAGATTTACAAGCAAATCTGCGAAATGAAGGAAAATTATGACAAGGTGCGAA
>CAZLBL010000102.1:0-5783 GCA_964557825.1 uncultured Ruminococcus sp. | reverse complement strand
GTGTTCAGACAATGCTGCATTTAAAGGCAGAAGCAATTCACAAAACAAGCCTAGACTATTCTTTATAGATTTGTCCACAATCAGGTTCGTAAAAGATTAAAAGTTTTAAAAATGACAAAAGAACTTACATTGAGTAATTTATATCATTTGCCGCAAGATGTCCAGCAACATATTGAAGACAAAACATTTGTTGGGATTGATTTTGGCACAAGTACAACAGTCGTATCGATTGCCTCCTTTGATGAACAGTCAAATTCCATTCTTTGTGAGAGTCTCCAGCTTGAACAGATGCTTGAGGACGGGACTCTAACAGAAAATGAACTTCTGCCAACTGTCATGGCAAAGATGCCACAAAGATTGTTGGTTGGTGAGGGCGCTTACCGGCTAAAGGGTAATCCCGACTACGAGTTCGGGCACAACATTTGGCACTCTTTCAAAATGGAGTTAGGAAAAGATATGGGACCTCGTTGGACTTCAATCACAGATTTGTCTCTTATCAAATCGCCTTTTGATGCTACCACAGTATTCTTCAAATATTTAAAACGAGAAATAGAAAAAGCTGTTGTTAAGAGGGGACTCCCCAAAGACATATCGTATGCCGTTAGCATACCTGCTTCTTTTGAGAGCAACCAGAGGCTTGACCTGTTACGTGCTTTGGAAAATAATGGAATCGAGATTGGGAGCAACATGCTAATTGACGAGCCGAATGCTGCTTTTATTGGATACATCAATCCAGACAATACATTCAAAGAGCCCATCATATTGCGTGATGGTTATAACCCCAAGGTGCTGGTATTCGATTTCGGCGCAGGCACCTGTGACATATCTATTCTTGAATTAAGAGCCGACTATCAGGGTTTGCACACCAAGAATATTTCCATTTCGCAGTTCACAGAGCTGGGAGGTAATGACATCGACCGCTACATTGTGTATAATTTCATTCTGCCCGACCTATTGAGAAGTAATGGCCTATCCGATTCAGATTTCAACACTAAGCAGATTGACATCATTGCCAACCAACTGTTGGGCGTAGCAGAGCATCTGAAGATACAATGTAGCAAGGACTTCACGTTCTTGCTTTCAGATGAGGAGTCACTCAACATAGCCATTAAAAATGGCCAGAGTGCATCCTATACCCATCCTATGAAGATTTACACTGAGATCAAGGATCTGGAACAAGACTACTTTAAATTGACCTATGAACAATTCATGGAAGCTATGGAAGCCTTCTTGAATAAGAAGTTGCATTTGCCGAAGCGTATAAAGAATCAGAAACGTTACAACAGCATTTATGCAACAATAGATTCAGCCATAAGAAAAGCTCATGTGGATAAGAATCAAATTGATTATGTTATGATGATTGGCGGAAGTTCCAAGAATCCATACGTGCAAAAATGCATTAGAGAATACTTCCCAAAACAGACAAGCATTCTCATCCCACAAGATCTTCAATCCTTAGTATCACAAGGTGCCGCCATTCACTCACTTTTGGTTAATGGCTTGCAAATAGTTATTGTACGCCCCATAACCAGTGAGCCAATTGTTGTTGTTCTGAGAGGTGAACAGGAGCAAAGCATCATACCGGCTGGAACAGAGATTCCTATTGGAGAAGTAAAGTTGGAAGGCTTGGGTACGGGCGACTATGATCAAAGCATCATAGAGATACCCATCTGTGTAACTAATTCCAGGAAGGTCGTCGCGAATGTGAAGATTGAAGATCCATTGGGTGTTCCTTTTCCAAGGAACACTCCAATTCAGCTATCGTTGGAAATCAATGCCGACAAGGTTTTAAGGGTATCAGCCACATGTATGGGACAAGTATGCAATATAGAATCTGAGAATCCTTTTGCCAATACATATCTTACAGATGATGAAAAAAGAATACTGAAAGCGGAAAGAGAAACCTATGTTTCTGCTGATAAAAACAATGGTGTGCCAACAAAACAATCACTTGAAAGTTTGAGACAAGCATACATAGATGCCAACAAAGAATTTCAAGCAGCAGAAACTTACGAACAGCAACTGAAGTATTACCCACAAGACAGCATGTATAACTACATAGGAGTGCTGTTCCACAATTCAGGCAATTATGGTCGCGCAATAAAATACTTCAAGAAAGCTATAGAAGTAGACAACAACAATGTCTGGGCTCATTCAAATCTTGGACATGACCTATATATTATAGGTGACAATGAAGAAGCCAGGAAACATTTGGAAAGGGCTCTGGAACTAAGACCAGAGCAGACAACTGCATTGTCAAAACTTGGGGATATATATCGTGATGCTGGAGACAAGGAGAAAGCAACAGAGTATTATACACGTTGTTTTAATATATACAATAGAAGATGGAAAGAAGAGCAACTTGACGAAGCTGACTATGGTTGGTTCGAGAATGTCGCACATAAGTTGGGTAGGCATGATGTAGCGAGGGAAATTGCTGCGTCCAAGCCACAAAAGCACCATAATCAAGCTTATAATTCTCAAAACTTGGTAACCTTACAAGGAGACAAGGAGGAAACTATATGAAATGGCTGATACCAGAGAATGAATTGGATGTACAACAGAGAGCATTCTTAGACTCTCTGTTTACTGACAAAAACAGCAACAGATTTATAGAGGGCTTTCCAGGTTCAGGAAAAACTATACTGCTATTGTATGCTGTTGAAAGATTGAAGAGAAATAACCCTAACGTTAAGGTTATCTTCATTGAGTTTACTCATGCTCTCATTGATATGCTGAAGGCTGCACTTAAGGAAATGCACAGGGAGGATGTGCCTGTGATGACTTACTATGATTTTGATTGGAGAATGAGAGGACGTGGCATGATCTGGGATTATGTGATGTGTGATGAGGTCCAAGATGTGCCAAGACGTGTATTGGAAGACATGGTACAGCATAGTAGCCATGTTATAATAGCGGGTGACCCAAATCAGTCTATATATGATAAAGACCCCAAATGGCAACTGTCTGTTTGTGCACAGAATGACATAAAAGAAGTGATTTTTAATGGTGTAAAGATTCCAAGCACGAATTTTCTTCATCTTAATATTATGCACCGTTTGACTCGGAGAATTGTTGATGCTGTGAATTCCTTTTTCCCAGAGATGAAGATAATGAGTGGCAGATCTTCAATGATGAAGACCAACACCCAAATCCGTTTGTGGAAATGTAGGGATTCATTTGATGAAGCCAAGCACATCATGGAAACAGCTACACAAGCAATAAGCCAGGGGTATACGGTGGCAATATTGTTTCCCGTACATAGACAAATCGAAAGGTTTGCGACTTCAATTATTGCGAATGATGGGAATAGTCAATATCAAATTTCAAAGAATGAATATGGGAAGCCCGATTACAACTCTCTTAATAGTTATTTCGACGAGCATCAAATGCCCATACAATATTTAGGAAATGGCTATGGTAGTCTCATTACACCTGACAACAAGATTTGCCTAATGACATACCATAGCTCAAAGGGGTTGGATTTTGACCTTGTATTCCTTCCTTTCTGTGATAGCTACACATGTGACAACCGATTGTTTATGGTCGCAATGACAAGATCTCGCCAGGACTTATACATTTCTTATAGTATAGAATGGGATTATAATAGTATACGGAATGATATGAATTCTTTTGTGAATGGTTTTAGAGGACAATGCAATTTTAAAGATTGGACACAAGAACAGAGCAAGCAGGTATTGTCAGGCGGCGCTAATACTAAAGGAGATAATAGTGAAGAGGATTTATTTGGTTTTTAGATTATGAACGGAAAATACAATTATATTCTTTTGCTTAAGAAGTCAGATTTTGTTGACCTCTTTAAGTTCGGGTACATAAGTGCCTTTTGTGCTTCTGTACCGTTTGATGGTGTTTTAGAGAAGGTAAAGTCAAACGAAGTGCTGGCTGACAAATTATTCAAACAAGCCAGTCCTTTTGAGTATAGTATGGAGTACTACATTGTCCATATATGTTCAGAAAGAAAAGCTTTCAAAAAGATTTGCATAGGTGACGTCCGACACATCTTTGCTCTTGATTCCGACTCTGTAAAAGTAGGCTTGGAGTTGGATCCGCCTGTCAAAATGGAAGCTCCTTTATGGCCGCTTGCTTATGAAAAATTTCAGATAGAGCTAATGCAAAAAAGTGCAGAAGAAGGTGTGAAAAACACATTTGAGGCTTTTGGCCTGGAACCTGATGCGAAGCGAAAAAAGTTCATTACCAAGAAGGATATAGCAACCATAATGGCATTATCTTACCAAGGACAGCGTCCTTCAGGTGCAATGTCCATCTGGACTTACTTACTGATGTATGAACGACATCAGTATTATCCAAAGGATACACGTGGCTATTTCCTTGATACACTTCATGTTTGGGCTAATTACCTCAAACATCAAGAACTTGACATACCCGTTACTGAGAGTAGACTGGGCAAAAAGCTAATTGACATGCCTTACAATACAAGGTTTGACGATTTAGTCAAATTCATAGCATTGGATAAAAATGTTGCCAAAGCCGATAAAATATTCAAAGGATTTTTCAAGATAGCAACACTCTTCTTGCTCTTGAAGAATGAGTTTCAAGACGGATTGGAAACTGATGGGGTGTATTTCGGTCATAATATACCCGAGTTGCGTCCTATACTTGAGCGATATGGATTGGATGACCTAAAATTATCTCTCTATCTCTTGGGACTTTCATTAGGTCATGAAATGACCTACAAGTATGTGTATCAGTTGCGAAAATACCCCATCTTAATATATAAATAGAATCAAACATGTTCTGGGGAATATTATTTTGACTTGGCTTAGCAAAGTACGAAATATTTGCATAGCAAATATTTATGGCAACTATTTTTCAGCAATATAATCATGTGAACGAAAAAAGCACATGGGGCTCTTAAAATGATAAATAAAATGTTGAAAAGAATATTCATTACGGTAGTAATGTCTGTGTCATGTATTGTAACATTTGCACAAAGAGGAAAAGTACGCCCCGAATGGGATATAGATTATGGAAATAGAACTGTACATCATATAAATGATGACATATGGTCTTTTCTTTTAGTTGTTGGCATTATTATAATAGTGCTAGCCATTTCTTATTTTTCAGGAGTAGTAAAACGTAAGCAAAAGGAACAACGGTATAACTATCAGACAAAGGATGTAGAGAATGGATGTTGCCTTGTATATGCAATTATTTGTGCAATAGCTTTAGTTGCAGGGCTAATCGTACCTTGGATTACAGGGGGTAAGTATTCCAAGTCTAACATACATGTTGTTCATAGTCAGAGAAAAGATTCAACATTAGTTAATGAGATTATTTCCGAGAACAACTGGAAAAAAATTCACAAAGCTTCTAAAAATGAGTTTAAGGGTGATGATACGCTATTTTATTATAAAAGTGTTGTTTATAAGAACATGACTGGTCGTGATCTTATAATTTACAGAGTTGATTATAATCAAAATGGCAAATCATCAGTGGAAATAATAAAACGAATACCACCAGACAAATATTTTGATACCGATTACCACTTCATCATTCCATTTGAAAAGCCTCCAGCTTCTGTGGCATTCAACTCGACTTCGGTACAATATAATAATTGGAAAAGTAGAAGTAGATGGGGAGATAAAAAGAATTTAAGGAAGTCTTTATATTTCATGGACTTTTCGAGTAATTATTAATAATTGCATTCTTCATGATTACACATCTCAATCTTTGCAAAATATTAAGGACTGAACTTTCGCAAGTGAATAAACATCACGAAGCGAGTTTATAAATATTCATTA
>CAZLBL010000101.1:0-5792 GCA_964557825.1 uncultured Ruminococcus sp. | reverse complement strand
TGGTAAATGGAACCCGCCGCCTAAGAGGCGGGGGACATCTTGCCTAAGTTATAGAAAGGACATCATTATGGAAAACAAAATCACAACCCACTATCCCGACCCCGACCTTGCGGACGCTTCCGCCGACCTTGCCGAGCAGCAAGCCGCTGCGGAACTTGAAGCGCACTCCGAAATCGCCGCGGTTACTGCGGAGCAGCAAGCCGCTGCGGAACAGTCCACCCTTTCAGCCCGCGAGGAAGCCGAGCTTCGCGCGGCGCTGACCGAAGCAAGAATAAAGCTTGCACTGCTTGTGGGCGGCGCTTCCCGCGAGAGGCTTCAGCAGGCGGCAACGCTTGCCCACGCGCTTGTCCGTGACGGCGCAGACCCCGAAACCGCCGCAGAAGCCGTGCTTTCGGAATGCCCCCGCTTCCGCCTTACGGAGCGCGAAGTTCCCACATTCGCCACCGCCGCAGGCGGCAAAGCCGATGGTCTTTCCGCGCTGAGAAGCATATTCGCCGCAAGAAGATAAGACTTCGCGCGCAAAGCCTTCCCCTCAAGGGGAAGGCTTTCGCTCCACAATTTAATTCGCGCAGAAAAAGGCTTCTCCGTGGGGGGGAAGCCTTTTTCTTCCCCCAAAAAATTTTGTGATTTTCTTGACATATTGCCGTTTATAATGTATAATAGAAGTGTATTTGCAAAACCACAATGAAAAGGAGCAAGAACACATGGGATTTACATTAACAGAAAAAATTATACGCGCACATATTGTGGACGGCGAGCCTGTCAAGGGTACCGAAATCGGTCTTAAAATCGACCAGACGCTTACGCAGGACGCAACAGGCACAATGGCGTATCTTCAGTTTGAGGCTATGGGCGTTGACCGCGTTAAGACGGAGCGTTCGGTTGCCTATATCGACCACAACACACTTCAGAGCGGCTTTGAAAACGCTGACGACCACCGTTTTATCGGTTCTGTCGCAAAGAAGCACGGAATATGGTTCTCCCGCCCCGGCAACGGTATCTGCCATCAGGTTCACCTTGAGCGCTTCGGCAAGCCCGGCAAGACCCTTATCGGCTCGGACAGCCATACCCCCACGGGCGGCGGTATCGGTATGCTTGCAATGGGCGCGGGCGGTCTGGACGTTGCCGTTGCAATGGGCGGCGGCGCATACTATATTACAATGCCCAAGGTGGTTAAAATCAACCTTACCGGCAAACTTAACGACTGGGTTTCCGCAAAGGACGTTATCCTTGAGGTTCTGCGTATCCTCTCCGTAAAGGGCGGCGTTGGCAAGGTTATGGAATACTGCGGCGACGGCGTTGCAAGCCTTTCCGTACCCGAGCGCGCCACCATCACAAACATGGGCGCAGAGCTTGGCGCGACAACCTCTATATTCCCCTCTGACGAAACCACACTGCGCTTCCTTAAGGCACAGGGACGCGAGGAGGACTATATCCCCCTCTCCGCCGACCCCGACGCCGTTTATGACGAGGAAGTAAATATCGACCTGTCCAAGCTTGTCCCCCTTGCGGCTTGTCCCCACTCCCCCGACAATATCAAGACCATTGAGGAAATCGGCGCAAAGAAAATCGACCAGGTCTGCATTGGCAGCTGCACAAACTCCTCGCTTCAGGATTTGCTTAAGGTCGCCCATATCTTAAAGGGCAAGACGGTTCACCCTGATGTAAGCCTTGCAATCGCGCCCGGCTCAAAGCAGGTGTTCAATATGATGGCAGACTGCGGCGCGCTGTCCATACTGATTGACGCAGGCGCGCGTATCCTTGAAAGCGCGTGCGGCCCGTGTATCGGCATGGGTCAGTCGCCCAACAGCAAGGGAATTTCGCTGAGAACCTTCAACCGCAATTTTGAGGGCAGAAGCGGCACTAAGGACGGTCAGATTTACCTTGTATCGCCCGAAACCGCAGCAATCTCCGCAATAACAGGCGTGTTTACCGACCCCAGAACAATCGGCGAAATGCCCCCCTACATCATGCCAGAAAAGTTCCTTATCAACGACAACATGATTACCGCGCCCGCTTCCCCCGAGGAAGCGCCCAATGTAGAGGTTCTGCGCGGTCCCAATATCAAGCCGTTCCCCGTAAACAAGCCGCTTGCCGATAGTATCGAGTGCGGCGTTACCCTTAAAGTGGGCGACAATATCACCACCGACCACATCATGCCCGCAGGCGCGAAAATTCTCCCCCTGCGCTCCAATATTCCCGCCATTTCGGAATACTGCTTCACCGTTTGCGACGAAACATTCCCCAAGCGCGCTAAAGAAGCTGGTCAGTCCATTATCGTCGGCGGCGTGAACTACGGTCAAGGCTCGTCAAGAGAACACGCAGCGCTCGCTCCGCTTTACCTTGGCGTAAAGGCTATCATCTGCAAAAGCTTCGCGCGTATCCACAGGCAGAACCTTATAAACAACGGCATTCTCCCGCTTGAATTTGCAAACGAAGCCGATTACGACAAAATCGCGCAGGGCGATACCCTTGAAATCCCCGATATCCGCAATATAATCGAAAACGGCGGCGATATCACCGTTGAAAACAAGACCAAGGGCGAAAAGTACGCAGTAAAATGCGACCTGTCCGACCGCGGCAGAAAAATGATACTTGCAGGCGGTCTGCTTAATATGACCAAGAATGGGTGAATAGCCCTCATCAGTCGCGGCGCACGAAGCGCGCAGACATTCGTTCATTATCCATTGAAAAAGGGAGCGCGCAATGAAAAAATTCAAAGAAACCTTTAAGCTTAAAAACTTCATAATGCTTACCGTTGCGGGAAT
This sequence comes from uncultured Ruminococcus sp., assembly GCA_964557825.1. Lineage (GTDB taxonomy): Bacteria > Bacillota > Clostridia > Oscillospirales > Ruminococcaceae > CAG-115. The sequence continues at coordinate 3,024 of CAZLBL010000101.1, read as the reverse complement.
TATCAACGCGTTTGGCATAACCTGCTTTCTTAATCCCGTAAAGCTGTATGACAGCGGCATTTCGGGAACCTCCATGCTGCTGGCGCAGGTTACGCCTGTCAGCCTGTCGATATTCCTGATTATACTGAACGTTCCGCTGTTCCTCTACGGACTGAAAAAGCAGGGCGTTACGTTCACCGTTTCCGCGATTTACACCGTTGTGATATATTCCGTAGCCGCATGGCTGATAACGGACGTGTTCCCCATCGACGTAAGCATTGCTTCCCCCCTTGCGGAAACAGATTTGCTGCTTTGCGCGCTGTTCGGCGGCGCAATTTCGGGTATCGGCAGCGGTATGGCGATACGCTTCGGCGGCGCTATGGACGGTATCGAGGTTATGGCGGTTATCTTCGCGAAAAAGCTCGGCATAACCGTTGGCACGTTTGTAATGGCATACAACGTTCTGCTGTACATAATCGCGGGCGTGCTGATTAACAGCTGGATTTTGCCGCTGTACTCCATAATCACCTACGCGGTGGGAATTAAGGCGGTTGACTTCATGGTTGACGGTCTTGACCGCGCAAAGTGCGCCATGATTGTAACAGTCCAGCCGGACGAAATCTGCAGGGCGCTTTCCGAAGCGTTTGAGTGCGGCGCAACCCGCGTTGAAGCCAAAGGCGGCTACTCCGGCGCGGATAAGACGATAGTCTATTTCGTGGTGAACCGCTTCCAGATAACCCGCATGAAAAACGTAGTGCATTCAGCCGACCCGACAGCCTACATAACAATTTCGGACGTGGCAGACGTGTTCAAGGCGAATAATTAGCAAAAGCCTTCCCCTTGAGGGGAAAGTGGCACGGCAAAGCCGTGACGAATGAGGTGTCTGCACAAATTTAATTCAATCGACAATTGAATTGTTGATTAAGTTTAAGCTGTTGCAACACCTCATCACCCGCTTCGCGGGAGCTTCCCCCTCAAAGGGGAAGCCAATACAAGAAAGGAACTTAAAAGAAATGTCAGAAAAAATCAGAATGACCACTCCCCTTGTGGAGATGGACGGCGATGAGATGACCAGAATAATCTGGAAGATGATTAAGGATATCCTTATCAATCCCTATGTTGACCTCAAAACCGAGTACTACGACCTCGGTCTTGTCCACAGAAACGAAACGGACGACCAGGTTACAATCGACAGCGCAAACGCCACAAAGAAGTACGGCGTTGCTGTAAAGTGCGCAACCATCACCCCCAACGCTCAGCGCATGACCGAGTACGACCTTAAGGAAATGTGGAAATCCCCCAACGGCACTATCCGTGCCATCTTGGACGGAACTGTATTCCGCGCTCCCATAATCTGCAAGGGAATTAACTCCCTTATCCCCACCTGGACAAAGCCTATCACCATCGCCCGCCACGCTTACGGCGATATCTACAAGAACACCGAGATGAAAGTCAAGGACGGCAGCACCGCCGAGCTTGTCGTTACAGATAAGGACGGCAGCGAAACCCGTCAGCTTATCCATACCTTTAACGGCAGCGACGGAATTATTCAGGGTCTGCATAACATAAACGGCTCTATCGCTTCCTTTGCAAGAGCCTGCTTCAACTTCGCGCTGGATACCAAGCAGGATTTGTGGTTCGCCACCAAGGATACCATTTCCAAGCAGTACGACCACACCTTTAAGGATATCTTCGCCGAAATCTACGAAAACGAGTACAAGGCTAAGTTTGAAGCCGCAGGCATCGAATATTTCTACACACTTATCGATGACGCAGTTGCAAGAGTTATCCGCTCCGAGGGCGGCTATATCTGGGCGTGCAAGAACTATGACGGCGATGTTATGTCGGATATGGTTGCAACCGCATTCGGCAGCCTTGGCATGATGACCTCGGTTCTTGTTTCCCCCGATGGCGTGTATGAGTATGAAGCCGCCCACGGCACGGTTACCCGCCACTACTACAAGCACCTTAAGGGCGAGGAAACCTCCACAAACTCCGTTGCCACCATCTTCGCATGGACAGGCGCGCTGAAAAAGCGCGGCGAGCTTGACAATATCCCCGAGCTTTCCGCGTTCGCTGAAAAGCTTGAAAAGGCTACCGTCAAGACCATTGAGGACGGCGTAATGACCGGCGACCTCTACGTTCTCTCCACCCTCGAAAACAAGCGCAAGGTGAATACAGAGGACTTCTTGCTGGAAATCAATAAGAGATTGGCAGAGATGATGTAAAAAAGCCTCCCCCAAAGGGGGAAGCCTTTGGCGCTCATTCTTCATTATTAACAGGACGGTGCTTCATGGCGAAAGAAAATATTTCCCCCTCGGTAATACGCAGGCTTCCGCGTTATTACCGCTTTCTGGGGCAGCTTCTCAAACAGGGAGAAACAAGGATATCCTCAAAGCGGCTTGCGGAAATGATGCGCCTTACCGCCTCGCAGATACGGCAGGATTTGAACTGCTTCGGCGGGTTTGGTCAGCAGGGCTACGGATATAATGTAGCAGCGCTGCGCGAGGAAATAGCAGGAATACTGGGTCTTGATGTGTGCGACAAAATGATACTGATAGGCGCGGGTAATCTTGGCAGGGCGCTGGTGGTGAATACCGATTTCACGCGGTTTGGCTATCAGCTTGCGGGAATATTCGACAGCGACCCGCAGCTTTTCGGCACAAAAATACAGGATATTGAGGTTCAGAATATCTCCGCTCTGGAGGACTTCTGCCGCGCCGAAAAGCCCGCTATGGCTATCCTGTGCATTCCGCGCACCGCGGCAAAGCAGACGGTGGAGTGCCTAGTCCCCCTCGGCGTAAACGCGTTCTGGAACTTCACGCACTACGATATCCAGTTCGACCACCCCGAGGTTTCCGTGGAAAACGTCCACCTTACCGACAGCCTGATGACCCTGTCGTACTCCGCAAAACAAAAGGCTTCCTATTAAGGGAAGCCTTTTTTCCTGCGCGGTTAAGCAGGGATATAACTTAGGCAAGATGTCCCCCTGCCTAGCGTTGAACAAAGTTCAACTCGGCGGCAGGGTTCCATTTGCCATTCAGT
>CAZLBL010000100.1:0-5833 GCA_964557825.1 uncultured Ruminococcus sp. | reverse complement strand
CGTATCGAACAAGTTCGACACTATTGTATCCCCTACTGAATGGTAAATGTAACCCTGCCGCCGAGTTGAACTTTGTTCAACGCTAGGCAGGGGGACATCTTGCCTAAGTTATATTGTGGTACAATGAACGTAAGCGTTTATTCAAAAACTTGTTGACAATTTCGAAAAAAGTGTGTACAATATTATTGATGTTCAAAAGCCATGTCTTATGGCTCAAAACGGGTAACGTACGCGTTGCCCGTTTTGTTGTTTATTGAGTGTATATACATAAATCAAGCATTTTCGGAAATATTTTTCCATCAATAAAATGTCTTAATTTTATTGATAATCCACATATTTCGCAGGGTGCTGTTTTTGTATATCCGCCGCAGCGCGGGTTATCTCCGCCGACCCCGCCGCGCTATTTTTCTTACTGTTTCTCCCCTGCCGGATTGTCCGTCCTGCTTTCTTCCCCCGCCGAACTATCCCCCCGCTTCTTCCCTGCCGACAGCAGCTCCCTTACGCCAAAAGCAAGCAGGAACAGCGAGAACAGCTTTGACAGAAGCGCGTTTGCGACAAGCTGCGCGGCAAGCGTCCCCAGAACCGCGCCGATAACGCCGCCGAGAATATATTTTTTAAGCAAACGCTTGTTGATAAGTCCGCCCTTGATGTGGATAATCAGCGACAGCAGCGCAATCGGCAAAAAGAACAGCAGGTTTATCCCCTGCGCGGTACGCTGCTCAACACCCGCAAACATGGTAAGCCATATCACCAGCACAAAGCCGCCGCCAAGTCCCATGGAGGCTATAACTCCCGCGGCAAAGCCAATAACCGCCTGTATCACAGAAACAGCGACCTTACCGCCGCCGCTATAATCAGCAGCCCGAATATTCTGTGCAGCCACACCGAGCTTATCTTCCGCAGAAACAGCGAGCCTGCCGCCGCGCCGCCAAGTCCCCACGGAATATACTGCCATGCCGCGCCTAAATCCAACCCGCCGTTAAGCCAATACGCGGCGGTGGTGACAAGGCTTAAAACAAAAATCAGCGCAACGGAGCAGGCGTGCGCCTCCCGCGCGGTGCAGCCGTCATGCTGAAGCACAGGCACGGCGATTACTCCCCCGCCCGAGCCGAAAAATCCGTTAAGACCGCCGCAAAGCAGTCCCTTAAAAAAGTTGCTCATTAAAATCACCCACGGCTAGTATTTGCCGCGGGCGTGGGAATTATGCCTGCTTCGGGGCTGAATTACGCCTGCTTAAGCAGCACAAACGCAAGCAGCGCGGAAAGATTTTCCTCGGAATAGAAATCGCCGCCCTGCTTCAGCAGAGCCACAGCGTCCGCATATTCTGCCTTGTTTTCCTTTTCAAGTCCCTTGCAAACCATGTCAAGCGTCCATTTCTGCATAGGCTTAAGGCGGGACGCATCAAGTCCGCCGCGCAGATAAAACAGCGGGCATTGCGGATTATTCGCCTGCCCTATAAGCTGCGTATTGGCTTCGCACTGCGGGTTCATGCCTACTGCACCCACTGCCGCAATATTCCAGCGCTTCTGCGCTTTTTTGAAATCGGTGATTTTGTTTGCAAATACCCAGCCGAGATATACAATCTCCGCACCCTTTTCAACAGATTTTTTTGCCGCTTTAAGCGTATATGCGGGGATTCCAGTTTTCTCGGAAAGCGCTTTTGCGTAACGCTCCGTAAAGCCTGTTTTGGATTGATATATGATAGCTTTCATGTCAGTATTCCTCCCGAATTGTACAGAACCATTGTAACACATTGCCGCACCGCTTGTCAAGCTGTACATAGTGATTATGCACTATATTTTTTGCGGCGCGGATTATATTGAGGTTATTTTTTACAAAATACCCAAAAGCGATTGACAGCAATTCCTTAATAGTATAAAATAGTATCAGAGATAAAATACTATGCTCTGAACAAACATTAAGGAAAGCCCAATCGGCGCTTTCCTAAAATCAGGAGAAACGCTTATGAATAATTACCCCATTGTTGACGGCATTGACGCGCTTGAAGCCGCTTTCAGCCGTGTAAGAGAGGCGCAGAAGCGCTTTGCAGAGTTTACACAGGAGCAGGTGGACAGGATATTTCTTGCCGCCGCTTCCGCTGCAAACAAGGCAAGAATCCCCCTTGCAAAAATGGCTGTTGAGGAAACAGGCATGGGCGTTGTTGAGGATAAGGTTATCAAGAATAACTACGCAAGCGAGCATATCTACAACGCCTACAAAAACACCAAGACCTGCGGAATTATCGAGCAGGACGACTCTGCGGGAATTATCCGCGTGGCAGAGCCTATCGGCGTAATCGCTGCCGTAATACCAACCACAAACCCCACCTCCACCGCAATTTTCAAGTGCCTTATCGCGCTGAAAACCAGAAACGGCATTATCATAAGTCCGCACCCGCGTGCAAAGGGCTGCACCATTGCGGCGGCAAGGCTTGTGCTTGAAGCGGCTGTTGAAGCGGGCGCGCCGCGCGATATCATCGGCTGGATTGATGTTCCCTCGCTGGAGCTTACCAACATGGTAATGAAAGAGGCGGATATTATCCTTGCAACAGGCGGCCCCGGCATGGTTAAGGCTGCGTACTCCAGCGGAAAGCCTGCGCTTGGCGTGGGCGCGGGAAATACCCCCGCAATCATTGATGAAAGCGCGGATATCCTTAAGGCGGTAAGCTCCATAATCCACTCAAAGACCTTTGACAACGGCATGATATGCGCCTCGGAGCAGAGCGTTATCGTTGCGGCAAAGCTGTACGACAAGGTTAAAAAGGAATTTGAAGCGCGCGGCTGCTATTTCCTTAAAGACGGAGAGATTGACAAGGTGCGCAAGACCATAATCATCAACGGCTCGCTTAACGCGAAAATTGTGGGTCAAAGCGCGTATAATATCGCAAAGCTTGCGGGGGTTGAAGTTCCCGAAAGCACAAAAATCCTCATAGGAGAGGTTGAAAGCGTGGAGCTTTCGGAGGAATTTGCCCACGAGAAGCTTTCCCCCGTCCTCGCAATGTACAAGGCAAAGAATTTTGATGAGGCGCTTGACAAGGCAGACAGGCTTATTGCAGACGGCGGCTATGGTCACACGGCTTCGCTGTATATCAACGAGGTGACGCAGCGCGAAAAAATCCTGCGCTATGCGGAGCGTATGAAAACCTGCCGTATGCTGATTAACACGCCCTCCTCCCACGGCGGCATAGGCGACCTTTATAACTTCAGGCTTGCGCCCTCGCTTACGCTTGGCTGCGGCTCGTGGGGCGGCAACTCCGTATCCGAGAACGTGGGTGTAAAGCACCTGCTTAACATCAAGACCCTTGCCGAGAGGAGAGAAAATATGCTTTGGTTCAGAGCGCCCGAAAAGGTGTATATCAAGAAGGGCTGCCTGCCCGTTGCCCTTGACGAATTGAAGAACGTTATGGGCAAGAAGCGCGCGTTTATCGTTACCGACAGCTTTTTGTTCAGAAACGGCTATACGCGCTGCATTACCGACAAGCTTGACAGCCTTGGAATTACCCACACCACCTTCTCCGAGGTTGAGCCTGACCCCACCCTTTCCTCCGCAAAGGCGGGCGCAAAGGCAATGGAAAGCTTCCAGCCCGACTGCATTATAGCGGTTGGCGGCGGCTCGGCTATGGACGCGGCTAAGATTATGTGGGTGCTTTACGAACACCCCGACGCTGATTTCATGGATATGGCTATGCGCTTTATCGATATCCGCAAGAGAGTGTACACGTTCCCCAAAATGGGCGAAAAGGCTTATTTTATCGCCGTGCCTACCTCGGCGGGAACAGGCTCGGAGGTTACGCCGTTCGCCGTTATCACGGACGAACAGAGCGGCACAAAATATCCCCTTGCCGATTATGAACTTATGCCCGACATGGCTATCGTTGACTGCGACCTTATGATGACAGGTCCGCAGGGGCTTACCTCCGCTTCGGGTATAGACGCGGTTACGCACGACCTTGAAGCGCTTGCCTCCGTTATGGCTACCGACTACACGGACGGACTTGCAATGCGCTCGCTTAAGATGATATTTGAATACCTCCCCAGAGCCTATGACAGCGCCGCAAAGGGCGCAGCCTACGACTATGAGGCGCGCGAAAAGATGGCTAACGCCGCAACCATGGCGGGCATGGCGTTTGCAAACGCTTTCCTTGGCGTGTGCCACTCCATGGCGCATAAGCTTGGCGCGTTCCATCATCTGCCGCACGGCGTGGCAAACGCGCTGCTGATTAACGAGGTTATACTGTTCAATATGTCGGAAGCACCCGCGAAAATGGGAACGTTCTCCCAGTACGACCACCCCAAGACGCTTGAAAAATATGCCGAAACCGCAGAATATCTCGGCGTTAAGGGAAAAACCGCAGAGGACAAGGTTTACGGGCTTATTGCAAAAATCGACGAGCTTAAGGAAAAAATCGGCATAAAGTCCTGCATTAAGGACTACGGCATTGACGAGGGTGATTTCCTCAATCGGCTTGACGATATGGTGGAGCAGGCGTTTGACGACCAATGCACAGGCGCAAATCCCAGATATCCGCTGATGAAGGAAATAAGGCAGATGTATCTCAACGCTTACTACGGCACACACGAACAGGTTTAAGGAGGACGGTTTATAATGGCTGACAATATAATTGCTGTAAGAAAGGGCAAGACTGTTTACCGCGAGGGCGACTATGCCGTAAAGGTGTTCGACCACGGCTTTGCAAAGCCCGATGTGCTTAACGAGGCGCTTAATCAGGCGCGTGTGGAGAACATTGGCATAAACGTGCCGAAAATTATTGAGGTTAAGACGATTGACGGCAAGTGGGCTATCGTGTCGGAATTTATAGAGGGCAGGACGCTTGCGCAGCTTATGCAGGAGAATCCCGACAAGCGGGAAGCATATCTTGAAATGTTTGTGGATTTGCAAATGCAGGTTCACGCGGCAAAATGCCCCCTGCTTGGCAAGCTTAAGGACAAAATGAACCGCAAGATTTCCGAAGCCGACCTTGACGCAACCACGCGCTATGAGCTTCACACAAGGCTTGAGGGTATGCCGAAGCACACAAAGGTATGCCACGGCGACTTCAACCCATCAAACATCATAGTAAAGCCGGACGGCACGCCGTATATTCTGGACTGGTCGCACGTTACGCAGGGCAACGCTTCGGCGGACGTTGCGCGCACCTACCTGCTGTTTATGCTTGCGGGAGATGATGAAACGGCAAAGGAATACCTCCACCTGTTCAGCAAAAAGAGCGACACCGCCATGCAGTATATCCAGAAATGGATGCCGATTGTGGCTGCCTCGCAGTCCGTCAAGGGCAAGGACGAGGAGCGCGACTTCCTGCTTAGCTGGGTTAATGTTGTGGATTATGAGTAAAAAAGGCTTCCCACCAGCTGAGCGGGCGCGCCTCGCGCAGCCGCCCTTGGGGAGAAGCATTTCGTTACAAAATCACGCACAGAAGCCTTCCCTTTGAGGGAAGGCTTCAATCTGTTGAAAAAGTCCATTTTGCCCGTGCAGCGGGCTTTTGAAATCAATTTTTGGCTTCGGCTTTGCCGAGGCAAAAATATTTCTATCTGCACAAGTGTACCGGCAACGGCTTCGCCTTATGCTTTCTGACGGTATGAAACGGAGAACTTCTGCATTCTCCGACCGGCGCAAAGCTGGATTTTCTGCCGAATTATGCAACCCTTGAATAATCAATGATAGAAATTTCCTGCATAAGCTTTCTTGCGTGGGCAATAATTTCCTCCAGCTTTTTCAGCACATCGCCCGTATAGGTAATTTCGCTGCACTCGGTGCATTTATAACTTAGGCAAGATGTCCCCCTGCCTAGCGTTGAACAAAGTTCAACTCGGCG
>CAZLBL010000099.1:0-5867 GCA_964557825.1 uncultured Ruminococcus sp. | reverse complement strand
TTAAGCAGCAAATTAAGTAATGTTTCAACTATGACAACAGAAAGCAACCCATCAATAACACATTCTAATTTCTTCACGAACAAGAATGGCAATACCCTCATGAAAGAGTTTGAGGGCATATTGCAGCATAATCAATACATCAAGAATCTTGATGCGGTAGTGGGATTTTTGAGAGCATCTGGTTATTTCTCTTTGCGCCCGTTTTTGGACAACATAAATCGGGTTAGAATTCTCATCGGAATTGATGTGGATAAATACATTGCGCAAGCAGCAAACCAAGGAAGGATTTTCTTTGGTGCGGAAGAGGAAGTAAGAGAAGAGTGCTTGCGAAAAATCCGTAGAGACATTGAATGTTCCAATTACAAGAAAGAAGTAGAAGACGGGATGTTCCAAATGATTCAAGACTTGATTGATGGTAAGCTTGAACTTCGTGCACATCCATCAAAGAAGATTCATGCGAAATTATACATTCTTTATCCTGACGATTTCAACCAATATTTGCAGGGAGTCGCTATTACAGGCTCCAGCAATTTGTCTGGTAACGGACTTGGTATATCAGAGGATAAGCAGTATGAGTTTAATGTAAAACTTGACAGATATGATGATGTTAAATTTGCAAAGGATGAATTCGAGCAATTGTGGAAAGAAGCAGAAGGATGCGCTATTACAGCAGAAGATGTAAAAGCCTCTGTTGGCAGAACTTATCTGAAAGGAGATGTAAAGCCTTATGACATTTACATCAAGATGCTTATGGAATATTTTTCTGACCGTGTTTTAGCGACAGATGACAATAATCCATTTGATATGCCTGAAGGTTATACTAAGTATGACTATCAGATGGATGCTGTAGTAGAAGGCTATCAAAAGTTGATTAGATATGATGGCTTCTTCCTTGCTGACGTTGTGGGTTTGGGAAAGACGGTTATTGCAACAATGATTGCCAAGAAATTCTTGATGGAGAATGGACGTGACAAGACAAAAATACTTGTTGTATATCCGCCAGCAGTGGAGCAAAACTGGAAAGCTACATTTAAAGATTTTGGCATAGATAAATATGCAAAATTTGTTACCAATGGTAGCTTGTCAAAGGTACTTGATGAAGAGAACTACAACTATTGGAATGCAGATGAATACGACTTGATATTAGTGGATGAGGCGCACAAGTTTCGTTCACACACCACATCTGCATTTGAACAGTTGCAGGAAATATGTAAGATGCCACGTATTGAGCAAGGCAATATACCAGGCTACAAGAAAAAAGTGATGCTCATTTCTGCAACACCAATGAATAATACACCTGCTGATATTTATAACGAGATACAGCTTTTCCAAGACCCACGCCGCTGTACTATTGATGGTGTGGCAAACTTGACGGCATTTTTCTCTCCATTGATTAAGGAATTTCAGCAGTTGAGAAAGGATCCCAATTTTGATGTTACACAATTTAAGAAACTGGCAGAACATGTACGAGACCGTGTTATTAAGCCATTGACCGTACGCCGTACAAGAACTGATATTGAAAGCGTGGCGCGCTACAACAAAGACGTAAACGGTTTTCCAAAGGTTGAACGTCCTAATGCGAGCAGGTATGAGCTAAACGAACACCTTGCCGACTTGTTTGAAAGTGCTATGCAGACTCTCGATAAGGACTTGACTTATGCTCGTTATCAAGCCATTGCTTACCTGAAGCCAGAAGTTTCTAATGGCTTGTACGACAACGCAGAACTTATAAGCCGTAGTTTGGCAGGTATCCGCAAGAATGGTCTTGTTAAGCGACTGGAAAGCAGTTTTTATGCGTTCCAAGTATCACTTGGCAATTTCCGTCAAGCCAACCAAAATATGATTGATATGTTCAATCGTGACAAGGTGTTTATTGCTCCTGACCTTGATATCAACAACTTGCTGGAGTCTGGATATTCAGATGAGGAAATAGAAGAGAAACTCAATGCCAAAGCGGAGGACAATCCTAAGAATTCGGTGTTTAAGGCTGAAGATTTTAAGCCTGAATTTATAGAAATGCTGCAAAGTGACCAAGACACATTGGAAAGAATGTGCAAGGCATGGGAAAAGATAACAGATGCTGACGATTCCAAGTTCGAAAAATTTAACGAATTGCTTAAGCACGAATTGTTCAAGGAAGACCGTAACCCCGAACAAAAACTCGTCGTTTTCTCAGAGTCTGTTGACACGATAAAATATCTTGAGCGACGTATAAACCGCAAAGATGTGTTGGTGATTTCGGCTGATAATCGTAGTAAGCTATTCAAAACTATCCGAGAAAACTTTGATGCGAACTACAAAACAAAGCTCAATGATTACAATATAATCCTCACTACGGACGTTTTGGCAGAGGGCGTCAACCTACATCGTGCCAACGTCATAGTCAACTATGACACACCATGGAACAGTACACGTCTAATGCAACGCATCGGTCGTGTCAATCGTATCGGTTCTGTGTCTAAACACATATATAATTATGTGTTCTATCCATCTCGTGAAGGTAACAGAGAGATAAATCTTAACCAAATAGCACTGAGTAAGATACAGACGTTCCACTCAACTTTTGGCGAAGATAATCAAATTTACTCACAAGAGGAAATTCTTGACCGTGACTTGACCAAGTTGTTTGACGAGGGTATGAAGAAACAAAAGGAAGAAGGGAACCAGGAGTTGCCTTTTTATGAGGAACTTCGAACTCTATACAAGACAAATCGTAGAGAGTATAACCGAATAGAAAAACTGTCGTTGCGAAGTCGTACAGGTAGAGAAAAACGAACGGTAGAAGGTGTAACCTTATCAGGTGATACGCTTGTCTTCCTAAAAACGAATTTCAGAAAAGTGTTCTTTCTTGTATCGGAAACAGCAAAGGAACTGTCTGTGCTTGATGCGTTGAAATACTTTAAGGCATCTACAGAGGAACAGCCTGTGAAGCGCATAGAGCAACATTACAAGCATATCAACATGGCTTTGCAGAAGTTTCGTGCCATACAAGATGAGGAGATACGTACGCAAGAGACATCACAAGACACACAAACCACTCTTGGTGTGCAAGTAAGTACGGCGGTAAGTCTGTTGAATAACTTTATCCGTGAAATAGATGACAGCGAACTTTATCTGAAAGTTGTTCAACTCAAAACTTTAGCAGAACGTGGCGTTATAACTTACATACCAAAGCGTTTGCAACGCATACAGAAGGACTTGCGACGCACAAGCGGAAAATCACGAATGACACATGATGAAGCGTTAGCTGAAATCATAGAAATGGCAAAGAAATATTCCGCTTACTATATGGCGCAAGAGTCGCAGCTGAATGAGCAAGAAACCAACGCCGAGATAATATTATCAGAATCGTTCAACTAACAATACAATATGAACTATAAAGAGATTATAGAATCAAAATATAATCGTGAAGCATGGCAACAACTGCTTCATGACATATTTCTCAACAAAATCAGCTTTTGGCGAAGTCCAAAGGAAGTGAAAGCGAATAGTCGATTGGCAAAAAGCGCACTCAACTTAGGAAAGATTTCTCTTTCTGATGGTGAAGCACTTGCTGTCTATGAGGTTGAACTTTCAGACAAAGTTGACATTGAGAGAAATAGAGCCGGCATACGCGATATGCTTACAAAAGACTGGCGTGATATGGGTTACGCTGGCGCATTTTTGTTCTGCTACCGCAAAAATGAAAGCGTTCTACGCTTCTCTTATGTCAGTGAGACTTGGGGATTTAACAAGGAAGGTGTTTATGAAAGACTTTCTACAAACACCAAGCGTTATACATATCTTCTTGGTGAGGGGCGTGGTTGTCGTACTGCAATAGAGCAATTTGAAGCATTGAAAAACAGTAAATTAGCTCTAAGCGATGTTACTGCAGCATTCTCCGTAGAGGCACTTACCAAACAATTCTACAAAGATTTGTATGAGTGGTATCAGTGGGCGGTAGACCCGGCATCTGGCGTATATTTCCCGAATAACACATCTACAGAGGCAGATGACAGAGAGGACATTGAGACTAAGATTATACGCTTGATAACCCGAATTATGTTCGTTTGGTTTATCAAGGAGAAAGATCTTGTGCCTAATAAAATCTTTGACGTTGATTTCCTCGAAACTATACTGAAGGATTTTGATCCTAACAGTGCCGTAGTTGGAAACTACTACAATGCTATTCTTCAGAACCTATTCTTCGGTACTCTCAACCGTGCCATAGAGGATGAACAGGGTAATAAACGTAAGTTTGCAACCAACGTTAAGAAAGACATCAAGACACTCTATCGCTATGCGGAAATGTTCACAATCAGTGAAGATGAAGTGATAAAGTTGTTCTCTGAAGTACCTTTCCTTAATGGTGGTCTTTTCGAGTGTCTCGACAAGACAAAGACAATCGATGGTGTTGAACAGGCATACAATTATGATGGTTTTAGCCGTAACGACAAGAGATTTGCCGATGGTCGCTATCGTAATCGTGCTATAGTGCCAAACATTCTTTTCTTTGAACCGGAAAAGGGGCTTATATCCATCCTTAGTCGATATAATTTTACCATAGAGGAGAACTCTCCAGAGGAGCAGCAAGTGGCACTCGACCCGGAATTGCTTGGTAAGGTGTTTGAGAACCTTTTGGGTGCGTACAACCCTGAAACAAAAGAAACGGCACGCAATCAAAGTGGTTCATTCTATACACCTCGCGAGATTGTGAACTATATGGTGGACGAAAGCCTTATTTCATATTTGGGCAATACGGCATTTGTGCGTTCACTCTTTTCCCCGGAGTTCGTGTATGACAAGACAAAAGAGGCAGATTATAAAATCATTGCAAACAAATTAAAGTCAATCAAGATACTCGACCCGGCTTGTGGATCTGGAGCCTTCCCTATGGGAGTGCTTAACAGAATGATAGACATTCTTTGTCATATCACTCCTGACGAGAAGATTTACGAAATGAAGTTGGCTATCATTGAAAACTGCATATATGGCAGCGATATTCAAAGTATTGCAGCGCAGATCACAAAGCTTCGCTTTTTCATTTCCCTTATCTGCAATTGTGAGAAAGATGCTACGAAACCGAACATTGGCATTCCTACACTGCCAAACCTTGAAACAAAGTTTGTGGCGGCTAATTCGCTGATTGCAAAGAAGAAGCAAGCCTCACACAACCTGTTTGAGAATCCTGAAATTGAGCCAACGAAGAAGGAACTGATAGAAATACGTCATGAGCATTTTTCTGCTAAAACGGCTTATCGCAAAAGCACATTGCGAGAGAAGGATAAGCAACTACGTGAGAAGTTGGCTAGATTGTTGGCTGAAGACAACGACTTTGCTCCAGAGGATGCGAAGCAGCTTGCTGCATGGAATCCATATGACCAAAATGCTGTTGCTGAGTTCTTCGACCCTGCTTGGATGTTTGGGGTGAATGGCGGCTTTGACATTGTCATCGGCAATCCTCCATACAATCAATTACAGAACAATAGCGGTGAATTGGCACGACTTTATGCATCAAGCAATTATAAGACATACGCTCGTACTGGTGATATTTATTGCCTGTTCTACGAGCGTGGCTATCAGTTGCTTAAGCCCAATGGACATCTTTGCTATATCACATCCAACAAATGGATGCGTGCTGGATATGGTGAGAAGACTCGTGAATTCTTTGCCAAGAACACAAATCCCATGCTACTCATAGACTTTGCTGGTGTTAAAATCTTTGAGAGCGCAACGGTTGATACTAATATACTGCTCTTTGCCAAAGCTGCAAATGAGCATAAGACACTATGTGCTGTCACCAACAAACAGAACAAAAATAGCGTAAAGAATTTGAGCGTATTCGTGCAACAAAGTGGGTCAGTGTGCGAGTTTTCTAATTCGGATTC
>CAZLBL010000098.1:0-5959 GCA_964557825.1 uncultured Ruminococcus sp. | reverse complement strand
ATGGCAAATGTAACCCGCCGCCTAAGAGGCGGGGGACATCTTGCCTAAGTTATACAGAAAGCAAGCAAAATCGACAGCTATCACGGAGATTTCGGCTTTGATAAATTTAATCCGCAAAGCGCGAATTACAGGGTGGAAATGTGGGGCAAGGCTCCGTCACGGTTCTTTGCCGAGCTTGATATAAGGGGACATTGAAATGCAGAAGATATTGGGCTATATCCGCCGCGCCTGTCAGGAATTTGACCTGATAGAGGACGGCGACCGCATAGCAGTGGGAGTTTCCGGCGGCAAGGACAGCCTTGTTCTGCTTGCGGGACTTGCGTACATGAGGCGGTTTTATGAAAAGAAATATCAGCTTGTGGCGATAACGCTTGACCCTCGCTTTGGCGGAGAGGACGGCGATTATTCCGCGGTGGAGCGGCTTTGCGCGCAGCTTGACGTGGAGTTTCACCTGCTGAGGACGGATATAGCGGAGATTGTTTTTGATATACGCAAGGAGAGCAGTCCCTGCTCGCTGTGCGCGAAAATGCGCCGCGGCGCGCTGCATGACGCGGCAAAGCAGTACGGCTGCAACAAAATCGCCCTGGGTCACAACAACGACGACGCAATTGAAACGTTTATGATGAACCTGTTCAAGGAGGGCAGAATTGGCTGCTTTGCGCCAATATCCTACCTTTCGCGCAAGGATATCACCATGATAAGACCGCTTGTGTTCGCGCCCGAACACGTTGTTATGTCCTGCGCAAGGCGCAATAATTTTGAGATTGTAAAATCAAAATGCCCCGCTGATAAAAACACCACCCGCCAGACCACCAAGGAAATGCTGGCCAAGATGGAGCATGAGGACAAGGGCATAAAGCAGCGCATTTTCGGCGCAATGAGAAAATCGGGCATAGACCGCTGGGGGTATAAGGAACCTTAAGCGCGCAGACGGAATTATTCAGCGCCTATCCGCACCCGCCTGCAAGCCACTCAAAAAACTCAAACAGGGCAAATCTTATCTGTACTTTCTGCGTTTTTTCGCTGTTTACCAGCACATCGGGCAAAAGGGCGGTCTGCTTTTCCGCCGAAGCTGCGGGAATACAAAGCGGCGGAAACATAACGCACCACCAGTTTTTGCCCTCACCGCTGCCAAGCGTAATTCTTAGGGCGGTGTATTCTCCTGCGGGAAGCGTGACATTATCGTAAACGCGGGTGTTGAAGTGCATACGGCAAAGCTCAGCTTTCGCGCCGTAGGGCGCGCCCTCGGCGGACAGAAACTGGTTGCAGCCTTGCTCAATCTGCGGCAGAAGCTCCGCTGTCTGTTCTATTGCCTGCTGCACATTGCTTTCGCATGAAAGGCTTGAGGAATATTCCTTAAGCACAAAATCTCGCAGGCGCAGCTTAAGTTGCTGGTCGTATTCGCTGTTGGAATTTGCGGGGATATGCAGCCGCAGGACCTTGTCCTGCACGCTTTCGCACTGCGCCGCAAAGCCTCTGAAGCCTGAAAGCAGCAGCGCCGCCGTTATTCCTGCCGCCATAATTATATCGGCTGTAAATTTTTTCACTATGTATCACTCCCTTGCAGCTATATTGTTGACGGCGGGAAAGGTTTATAATCATCAGTCGGGGAAAAATTCCGTCATTGCCGTAATTTTTTGGCATTGACAATTATTTTGCGATATAGTAAAATAGAAGCAAGGGATAAAATGCGCGTGCGGCGCATATATATGTAAAATCGTTTATCATTAAGGGGGAAAATATCATGTGTGGAATTGTTGGCTATGTGGGCAAAAACAACTGCGCCGAGGTGCTGCTGAGTACGCTTGAAAAGCTGGAGTACCGCGGCTATGACAGCGCGGGAATCGCTGTTTTTGACAATGACAATATAGAGGTAAGAAAGGCGCAGGGCAGGCTTAAAAATCTGCGGGAGCGCATGGAGCGCGACGGAGTTCCGTCCGGTTTTGCGGGAATAGGTCACACGCGCTGGGCAACCCATGGCGAGCCGTCCGATATAAATTCCCACCCGCACAACGGCGGCAATGTTACAATAGTACATAACGGAATAATAGAAAATTACAAGGAAATCAAGAATTTCCTTATAGGCAAGGGCAGGCATTTTATCAGCCAGACCGATACCGAGGTTGCAGCGCAGCTTCTGGATTACTACTACACAGGCGACCCTGTTGAGGCTATTGTTGAAACCATGCACAACGTGCGCGGAAGCTTTGCGCTGGGAATAATGTTCCGTGATTTTCCCAATACCGTTTTTGCGGTAAGAAAGGAAAGCCCGCTTATTGTCGGTCTGGGCAGGGAGGAAAGCTTTATAGCCTCCGACGTCACCGCGATACTTAACTATACCCGTGATTATTATTTGCTTGAGCCGGACGAAATTGCCGTGCTTTCTCCCTATGGCACTAATATATATGATTTGCACTACAACAAGCTGAACAAGCCTGTAATGCACGCCGATTGGGACCAGAACGCCGCAGAAAAGCAGGGCTACGCCCACTTTATGCTTAAGGAAATCCATGAGCAGCCCGAGGCGGTTAAAACCACCATAATGCCGCGCATTTCAAACGGCTTGCCCGACCTTGGAGAATGCGGAATAACGTCTGATATGCTGCGCGGTTTCCGCAATATCCATGTGGTAGCGTGCGGTACGGCAATGCACGCGGGGCTTGTGGGAAAATACATTATAGAGGAGCTTGCGCGCGTTCCTGTAAATGTTGATATAGCCTCCGAGTTCAGATACAGAAATCCGCTTGTAACCAAGGACGACCTTGTTATTATCATATCGCAGTCGGGCGAAACGGCTGACAGCCTTGCGGCGCTGCGCCTTTCAAAGCAGCTTGGCGCGAAAACGCTTGCCATAGTCAACGCAAAGGGCAGCTCCATTGCGCGCGAGGCGGATATGCTTATATATACCCTTGCGGGTCCCGAAATCGCGGTTGCTTCCACAAAGGCATACATGGTGCAGATAGCGGTTATGTATCTGCTTGCGTTTTCTATCGCGCAGGCAAACGGCGCTATCGACGAGGAAACCTGCCGTACCCTTACAGCGGAGCTTGTTAAAATGCCGGAGCGCATCGAAAAAGCTGTAATGCTTGAGGAAAAATCACAGTATGCAGCCTCTACCCTTGTAAATGCGGAAAGCCTGCTTTATATCGGCAGGGGGCTTGACTATGCGCTCAGCATGGAGGGCAGCTTAAAGCTTAAGGAGATAAGCTATATCCACAGCGAAAGCTACGCTGCGGGCGAGCTTAAGCACGGCACTATTTCCCTTATCACAGAGGGAATGCCCGCCATTGCGGTGGTTACTCAGCGCAGCCTGGTCGAGAAAACCGTAAGCAACATGAAGGAGATGAAGGCGCGCGGCGCATATATAATCGCAGTGTGCGCAAACGGCGTTTCAATCGACAGCGACGCGGCGGATTATGTTATCACGCTTGACGAGTGTCCCGATATTCTTGCGCCGATGACGGCGGTTGTGCCGCTTCAGCTTATCGCATACTACACCTCGGTGCTTAAGGGTAATGATGTTGATAAGCCAAGAAACCTTGCAAAGTCTGTTACTGTGGAATAAACACAAGCCACGCGGTGCGCAGGAAAATTTCCTGCGCACTGTTTTTTGACAAGCTTGAATTTTCGGCTGTGTCCAAAAATCCTGCCCGCTTTAATCGCAGCCCGCCCCTTGACAATTAGGGGTTTATGTTATATAATTATGTCATGGCGCGTTTTTAACCGCCTTTCCTTGTGTTTTTTATTTTCACGGTCTGAAACTGTTGCATTTTTTGCGGCTTTGGTGTATAATAAGGTTGCGGCGATGTTGCACTTTACATTGCTGAAGAGCGTTCCGCAGCTTTCGGACGCAAAAGGAAAGGACGCATTAAAATGAATATAGCGGTAATAGGTCTGGGTCTTATAGGCGGCTCTATATGCAAGGCGCTTAAGGCTAATACATTCCATCACATAATGGGAATGGACACAGATAAGGAAACCATAAAAAAGGCGCTGGAATGCGGCGCTATTGATGAGGAAATTGACGAAAGCCGTCTTGGAGAGGCAAATCTGACAGTCGTTGCGCTGTACCCTATCCCAACGGTGGAGGTAATAAAGAAGAACGCGGATAATTTCCGCAAGGGCAGTATAGTTGTGGACGTCTGCGGTGTAAAAAGCTATGTCGTAAACGCCTGCACGCCTGTGCTTGATGAGCGCGGCGTGATATTTATAGGCACACACCCCATGGCAGGAACCGAGAACAGCGGCTTTGATTACGCCACTGCCGACCTTTTTGCAAAGGCAAGCTATATACTCACCCCAACGGAAGCCACGCCGCAGATTGCGGTTGACCTTGTTTCAACGCTTGGCGCGTGCATGGGCTTCGGGCAGGTGGTGATTGCCACGCCGGAGCAGCATGATATCAACATCGCCTACACCTCACAGCTTGCACACGTTGTGTCAAATGCTTATGTAAAAAGCCCCTCGCTGTTCAGGGCGGACGGCTTTTCTGCGGGAAGCTTTCTTGACCTTACCCGCGTTGCAAAGCTTAACGAGGAGATGTGGGCAAGCCTGTTTCTGTGCAACAAAACCGCCCTGCTTAACGAAATAAACACCATAATGAAAGCGCTTGCGGAGTACCGCGACGCTATGGAAAACGATGATATAGACACCCTGCGCGATATCCTTAGAATAGGACGCGAGCGCAAGGAGGAAAGCATGAAATATTACGGACAGGAGCATTGACCATGGCAAAAACCAAACCGCACATAAGCTATATAGTATCACTGTGCGGTATAATGAGCGGTCTGTCCATAGTAATGATGTTTTTCCTCAGCATGATACCCTCGTTTGAGTATATCAGCCCCGCTGTATCGGGAATACTGCTGTGGGTGGTTGCAGAGCGATTGGGAACAAAATACGGCATGATAAGCTATGCCGCAGTTGGTCTGCTTTGCCTGTTCATTTCGCCTAATTATGAAGCAAATCTTATGTTTATTTTCCTGCTTGGCTGGTATCCTATAATACGCCGGTATTTTATGAAGCTGCCGCACCCTGTGCTGCGTTGGCTTGTAAAGCTTGCGGTGTATGCCGCCTGCGCAGTGGCGTGTTATTGGCTGCTGATAAATCTTTTCAATATGCAGCAGCTTCTTGAGGATATGGGCGAGCTTGGCGAGTACGGACAGTGGATATTGCTTGGCATGGGCGCGGTGGCGTTTGTGCTGTATGATGTATTTCTGGGACTTTTTGAGCCGTTTTATGCAAAGCTGCTTAAGCCCAAAATTGCAAAAATGATGAAATAAACTACGCGCAAAAACCGGCAAAACGGTCTTTGCGCGGTGTTGTTTTGAATTTTATTGAAAAGGAGAAAAATTGTATGGCTGACAGAATTCCTCAGCGCAGCGAGGTAGCAAGCGAGTACAAGTGGAAAATCAACGATATATATGCTTCCGATGAAGCGTGGGAGCGCGACCTTGAAAAAGCAAGAGCCGCCGCAGAAATAATCCCGCAGTATAAGGGTCAGCTGTGCGTTTCCGCGCAGAAGCTGCTTGAATATATGCAGTATGACGATGAGCTTACCGTGCTTCTTGAAAATCTGATAAACTACGCTCAGCGCAAAAATGACGAGGATACCCGTGAGGCAAGGTATCAGGATATGGTCAGCCGCATTGAAACGGTGCTGGTGCAGATAAGCGGCGCAGCAGCCTTTGTCACCCCCGAAATTCTGTCTATTTCCGATGAAACACTGGACGGCTTCTACAAAGCCTGCCCCGATATGGAGCTTTATAGGCTGTGCCTTGACCGCGTTCGCATAAAGCGGGAGCATATCCTTTCCGAAAACGAGGAGCGCCTTATGGCGCTTTCGGGCGAGCTTATGAGCAGCCCCGACAATATATTCTCCATGCTTAACGACGCGGATATGAAATTCCCCGACGCGGTTGACGGCGAGGGCAATTCCCATCAGGTTACGCACGGCAGC
>CAZLBL010000097.1:0-6119 GCA_964557825.1 uncultured Ruminococcus sp. | reverse complement strand
GCAAGCCCCTTATTGAACTTAGGCAAGATGTCCCCCGCCTCTTAGGCGGCGGGTTCCATTTACCATTCAGTAGGGGATACAATCCCCTACTGAATGGCAGGTTGGCAAAGCCAACCCTTGCCACGTTAAATGACGGGGCAAGCCCTTTATTGAAAAAGTAATATTCCGTGCTTTTGCATGGTGTAATGGAGGTAAAAATGAATTTTCTGGACAAGTTCTTTCATCTGAAAGAGAACAAAACCGACGTAAAAACGGAGGTAATCGCGGGCATAACAACGTTTATGACTATGGCGTATATCCTTGCCGTAAACCCGTCAATTCTTTCGCAGACAGGCATGGACAGCGGCGCAGTGTTCACCGCGACTGCGATATGCGGATTTATCGGCACAATGCTGATGGCGATTTTTGCAAACTATCCGTTTGTGCTTGCACCTGGAATGGGTCTTAATGCCTATTTCACCTATACCGTGTGTATTGGAATGGGCTACTCATGGCAGATGGCGCTTGCGGCTGTCCTTGTGGAGGGTGTTATATTCATCGTCCTGTCGCTGACAAGCGTGCGCGAGGCTATATTCAATGCCATACCGCTTCAGCTTAAGCACGCGGTTACGGTAGGCATAGGTCTGTACATTGCCTTTATCGGACTTCAGAACGCAAAAATCGTTGTTGACGGCAGCACGCTTGTAACGCTGTTTTCTTTCAAAGGCTCGATTAAAGACGGTACCTTCTCCACGGAGGGCATCTGCGTTCTTCTCGCGTTTGTGGGAATTATCGGCACGGCTATTCTTATGGTCAAGAAGGTCAAGGGCGGTATCCTTTGGGGAATACTCGGCACATGGGTGCTTGGCATGATATGCCAGCTTACAGGTCTTTACGACCCATCAGTGAACGGCTCGCTTTTCCCGGATTTCAGCAATGGAATTTCAATCCCCTCGCTTGAGCCTATCTTCTGCAAGATGGATTTCACCCAGTTCCTGTCGCTTGACTTTCTTGTTGTAGTATTTGCATTCCTGTTTGTTGACCTGTTTGATACGCTCGGAACGCTGATGGGCGTAGCTTCAAAGGCTAATATGCTTGATAAGGACGGAAAGCTTCCCAGGGTTAAGGGCGCACTTCTTGCGGACGCAGTTGCAACCACGGTAGGCGCTGTTATGGGAACATCGACAGTCACCACCTTTGTTGAAAGCGCTTCCGGCGTTGCCGAGGGCGGAAGAACCGGTCTTACCTCGGTTGTATCTGCCGTGCTTTTCGGACTTTCACTGTTCCTGTCGCCTGTGTTCCTTGCAATTCCGTCGTTTGCAACGGCTCCCGCGCTTGTAATGGTCGGCTTCCTTATGCTTACCTCAATCGCAAAGATTGATTTTACCGATTATACCGAATCCATTCCCGCGTTTATCGCAATAATGGCAATGCCGTTTATGTACAGCATTTCCGAGGGTATTTCGATGGGCATAATCTCCTATGTTATCATCAATCTGGTATGCGGAAAGCATAAGAAGATTTCTCCGCTGATGTATGTGCTTGCGGTTCTGTTTATACTGAAATATGTAATGATATGATATTCTAAGCGGCTTCGCAACTTGTGAAGCCGCTTTAGTCTGTTTTGCCCGCACAGCGGGTTTTTAATACATTTTTTGCGTGCCTGCATAAAATTTACTGGTATTGTAAATTTGTGCGAAAAAATCGAAAAAAACCGAAAAAACCTCTTGAATACTTACAGAAAAAGGCATATAATATATGAGGAAAAATGAGCGGAAAACCGCCGATTAAATATGAAAGGAACAACAGAAATGGAGCTTAAAACCATACAGCATTTATGCGAACTAAGCAAGCTGAATTACAAGGACGAAGCCCTTGAACGGGTTATGACCGAAATGACGGACATAATAAACCTTATGGACGGAATTAAAAGCTTTGACCTTACCTATGATGACACAAAGGACAACAACAGCATTTCCTTTGACGAGGTACGCAAGGACGAGGCACAGCCGTCTTTCCCTGCGGAAAAGCTTCTGGCTAATGCCGATGACAGCGTTGACGGCTGCTATGTCGTTCCGCAAGTTGTAGAATAAGGAGAGAAAAATGAACTTGACAAGAGCAACAATCTCCGATTTAAGACGAATGCTTGACGCAAAGGAAATCAGCGCAGCAGAGCTTTGCGGAGAATACTTCAAAAACATAGAAAATATTGACGGCACGCTGCTTTCATATATAACCGTTACCAAGGACGCTGCAATGAAAGCCGCCGAAGCGGCTCAGAAGCGCATTGACGAGGGCAGAGTCGCTGCGTTGACAGGTATTCCGCTTGCCATAAAGGATAATATCTGCACGCAAGGTGTGCGTACTACCTGCTCCAGCCGTATGCTGCACGATTTTGTTCCGCCCTACAACGCTTCGGTTATCGAAAGGCTTAATGAACAGGGCTACGTCCTTCTTGGAAAAACCTCAATGGACGAGTTCGCCATGGGCGGCTCAAACCAGACCTCTGCCTTTGCAAAAACCAGAAATCCCTATGATAGCGAAAAAGTGCCGGGCGGTTCATCGGGCGGTTCGGCGGCGGCAGTTGCGGCTTCGCTTGCGCCTGCGGCTCTCGGCAGCGATACGGGCGGCTCAATAAGACAGCCAGCTTCGTTCTGCGGCGTTACGGGAATAAAGCCGACCTACGGCAGAGTTTCACGCTATGGACTTGTGGCGTTTGCAAGTTCGCTTGACCAGATTGGACCTATCGCCAACAGCTCGCGGGACTGCGCCGCAATACTCAACGCAATATGCGGCAGCGACCCGCATGACGCGACCTCTGCGCGCGTTGCCGTTCCCGATTTTACCGAAAGCCTTGGCAAGCCGATAAGCGGCATGAAAATCGCCATGCCGAAAGAGTTTTTCTCTGACGATATTGATGGTGAGGTGCGGCAGGCTGTCCTCAATGCCGCAAAGGCGCTTGAAGCACAGGGCGCTGTGCTTGTGGACTGCTCCATGCCCTCTCTGAAGTATGCAATTCCCGCGTATTATCTTATAGCCTGCGCCGAGGCAGCCTCCAACCTGTCCAGATTTGACGGAATAAAGTACGGTTACAGGGGAGAGGGCGCAACCTTTGACGAGCTTATCCGTGACAGCCGTACAAAAGGCTTCGGCGAGGAGGTAAAGCGCCGTATCCTTCTTGGAAACTATGCGCTTTCAAGCGGCTATTATGACGCATACTACAAAAAGGCGCTTGCGCTTAAGCAGGAGATAATCAAGGAATATGACGAGATGTTTGCCGCCGCCGATGTAATTCTTACACCAACCGCCCCCACAACCGCGTACAAAATCGGCGCGCAGGACAACGACCCTGTAAAGATGTATCTTGCGGATATATGCACGGTAACGGTAAATATCGCGGGACTTCCTGCGGTAAGCACTCCGTGCGGTTATGACAAGGACGGTATGCCGATAGGAATGTCGATAGTCGGCAGACGTTTTGATGAGCAGACGGTGCTTCAGCTTTCCGACGCATATGAGCGCGGCTTTTCGCCTGTGCTGCCGAAGATATAAGGGAGGTGCTTACGATGAAATATTATCCCACAATGGGTCTTGAAATACACGCGGAGCTGCTTACCGCCTCAAAAATTTTCTGCACCTGCTCTGCAAGTTTCGGCGGCGAGCCTAACACACGCTGCTGCCCCGTATGCAGCGGACTTCCCGGAACGCTTCCCGTGCTGAACCGCCGCGCGGTGGAGTATATAATCAAGGCAGGCTATGTTATGAACTGTAATATCAGCCGCTTTACAAAATGGGACAGAAAGAATTATTTCTACCCCGACCTGCCAAAGGCTTATCAGATATCGCAGATGCCGCGCCCTGTCTGCCTTGACGGTCATGTTGACATCAAGGTAAACGGCGAGGATAAATCAATACGCATAAACCGTATCCATCTTGAGGAGGACGCGGGAAAGCTTGTTCACAACGAGGAAAACCACTTTTCTCTTGCAGATTACAACCGCTGCGGTATTCCTCTTATCGAAATTGTTACCGAGCCTGACTTCCACAGCGCCGACGAGGTTGTTGCCTTCTTTGAAAAAATCAAGCTGTTGCTTCTGTATGCGGGAATATGCGATTGCAAGATGGAGCAGGGAAGCATACGCTGCGATGTAAATATTTCCATAGCTCCGCAGGGCAGCGATACGCTTGGAACGCGCACAGAGCTTAAAAATCTTAATTCACTGAAAGCTATCGCAAAGGCTATCGAGGTTGAAATTGCCCGCCAGTCTGAGATACTTGACCAAGGCGGCAGGATTATACAGGAAACGCGCCGCTTTAACGAGGCGGCAGGTGAAACGCTTGCAATGCGCTCTAAAGAGGACGCGCACGATTACCGCTATTTCCCCGACCCCGATATTCCGCCCATTATCTTCACCGAGGAGGAACTTGAGGAAATACGCGCCTCTCTCCCCGAAATGCCCGAGCAGCGTATGCAGCGCTACCGTGAAAAGTACGGCATAAGCGAGAATGACGCGGTTATTATCGTTTCTGACAAGCGCGTAAGCGACTTTTTTGACGAAGCGGCAGAAAATGCAGAAAACCCGAAGAATGTTGCAAGCTACCTTGTGGGCGAGTTTATGCGCAGGGTAAATCTTGGCGAAATCGACCTTGACGCGCTTAAGTTCAGCGGCAGCGATTTTGCGCAGCTTGTAGGATATCTGTACGGCGATAAGCTTTCGCAGAACAATGCAAAGCTTGTGCTTGGCATTATGGCGGAAAACGGCGGCTCTCCAAAGGAAATCGCCGACAGCAGGGAGCTTTGGATTAAAGAGGACACCGCGCAGCTTGCTTCTGTTGTTGATGAGATAATAGCCAACAATCCCAAGGCTGTGGAGCAGTATAAAAACGGCGACCAGAAGGTTTTCGGCTTCTTTATGGGACAGGCAAACAAGGCGCTTAAGGGCGCGGCCTCGCCAAAGGCAATACAGGAATATATCAGAAAAAAGCTTGAAAAATAAAAAAAGTGCCTTTCCTGATTACAACAGGAAAGGCTCAGCTTTTTCAATCGGGTAAATTCTGCTTAATGATGTCAAACGGCGTTTCGCTTGGCGCTTGAAAACTTTTGTTTTTGATAAACAGATATTTATAGGTGATGGTGCGGTACTTTGTGATGATGCTGACATTGTAGCCGCATTGCCTGCCAAGCCGCCGCTGCGGCGTATAGCGCACATCGTCCACATCTTGGTAGTATATCACATCGCTGCCGCCCTTCGGGTCGGTTGCGCGGAACTTGGATTTTGTGGCTTCATAGGTCATTTCAATGTAGCCGATGGCACGGTACAAACCCACCAGTATTACAAGCAGCGCAGCGGTAAGCAGAATTGAAATTAAACCTTGCAGGACATTGTTACGGAGCAAAAACCAAACTATAAAAAAGAACAGAACAGCCGCGCCGCACAAAGCGGCAATCAGCGCAACAAGGTTTAATATGCTTCGCGGTGCGCGGAAGCTGCCTTTGATATAAATATATCCTTATCGTCCTTTACGGATATCCTGACAGGCTCTGCGGCAAGCACACTGCGCTCGTGATAAGCCACAGGGCGTTCAAGCGTTCCGCTTTCAAGCGCCGCTTCGCGCGCGGCTGCATTTTCCCGTTTGTGCTTGAAGTAAAGGTCGGGGTCAGCCTGCTGATTAAGTCCTGCGCGCTCTTTCAGAATAAAGAACGCCGTAGTTTCTGGCGCCATTTTTGAGCGTAAGTTATCATACAGATATTTGAAGGTGTAGCTGCCCTTGCGTGTAACAACGGTTACGGTAAAGCCGCGCTGCCATTTCAGCAGCATAAGCGGCTCAAACTGCACATCAAAAATATTGCTGTAAAAGAAATCCATGCTTTGCTGCCCATGCATAATTGTAAGCTTGGACTCGTCCGCCTTGTAGCAGTATTCTGAACCTCTTATAACAAGTCTGAAAACAATCAAGCATATCGCAAGCCATATTGCCGCGCCGATAAGCAGCGTCAGCGCGACAAAAAACGCTGCTTTATCGCTGTTTGCGATGTCTGCCACAAAAGCATAGGTGTCTTTGTCGCCGTGAACTATGTTTTTGGCAAAAATATAACTTAGGCAAGATGTCCCCCGCCTCTTAGGCGGCGGGTTCCATTT
>CAZLBL010000096.1:0-6371 GCA_964557825.1 uncultured Ruminococcus sp. | reverse complement strand
CTATTGTATAGCGTTGAACTGGTTCAATGCGACTACTGAATGGTAAATGTAACCCGCCTCTAGGAGGCGGGGGACATCTTGCCTAAGTTCAATAAGGGGCTTGCCCCGTCATTTAACGTGGCAAGGGTTGGCTTTGCCAACCTGCCATTCAGTAGGCGTATCGAACAAGTTCGACACTATTGTATAGCGTTGAACTGGTTCAATGCGACTACTGAATGGTAAATGTAACCCGCCTCTAGGAGGCGGGGGACATCTTGCCTAAGTTATATCATGCATTGCCGTGTATTGTCAAGTAATTTCCCGCCTATTTGCGGTGATAAATGCTTTCTGATAAGTCCACAGACTGTAGGAAATTTGTTACTTCTTCACTGCCGTGACAGCTTCCTTTATAATTCTCACCGCCTGGGTAACCGCGAACGGCACTGCGGCGAGGGCGACAATCTGGATTATATTATCGGCGGAAAGCTCGTTTGTTATATCCATAAAGCCGTGAAGCGGGGTGATGAACAGCGCCGCCGAAAGGAACAGCGCGCCTGCGCAGAATGCGCCGAGAGAATACAGATTTGTGTTGATGCCAAGCTTTATCAGCGAGTATTTTCCGCGGCTGTCAAAGCCCTCAAACAGCCTTGCAAGGCAGAGGGTGGCAAATGCCATTGTGCTTGCAAGCGCAGGGGAAACGGCATTGCCAAGCATAAACGCGGTCATTACGCAGGCTGCTATAATTATGCTGTGCAGAACAATATAAATGCCTGTTTCCTTGTTGAGGATAGGCTCGTCAGAGGGACGCGGCTTTTCGTTCATGATACCGCGCTGCATAGGCTCCATGCACAGGGCAAGCGCGGGCAGGGAATCCGTCAGCAGATTGATAAACAGCAAATGCACCGGTGAAAACGGCAGCGGCAGGTTAAACAGCGTGGTTATCAGCACAACGATAATTGCCGCAGCATTGCCCGCAAGCAGGAATTTAATTGCGTTTTTGATGTTGTTGTAAATGCAGCGTCCGTTGGCAACGGAGCGCACAATGGTGGCGAAATTATCGTCCGCAAGTATCATGGAAGCTGCGTCCTTGGAAACCTCTGTGCCTGTAATTCCCATTGCAACGCCGATATCGGCTTTTTTAAGCGCGGGCGCGTCGTTTACGCCGTCGCCTGTCATAGCGACAACCTTGTTCTTTTTCTGCCAAAGCTCCACAATTCTGATTTTGTGGACGGGGGAAACTCTTGCATAGACGGAAATCTGCTCAAGCTGGGCGGAAAGCTCATCATCTGAAATTGCGTCAAGCTCCGTGCCGTCAAGGCATTTGTCGCCTTCCTTGAATATGCCTATTTCCTTTGCGATTGCGACAGCGGTAAGCTTGTGGTCGCCTGTAATCATGATAGGCTTTATGCCGGCGCTGATACAGTCCGCAACAGCCGCCTTGCTTTCCTCGCGGGGCGGGTCGGTCATGGCGGAAAGACCGATATAGGTGTAATTGCACTCATCATCAAGGGTGATGGGGTTGGCTGTTTCAAGAGTTTTTTGGGCAAAGGCAAGCACTCTCATGCCTTTTTCGGAGTAGGAGAGGTTTGCCGCCTTTATATCCTCGATATCCTTTTCGGTGATGGGACAGACGCCGTTTTCCTTAAGGATATATTTCATGCGGGGGATAAGCACATCAAGCGCGCCCTTGGTGTACGCGGTGCGTCTGCCGCTGATTGAGTGAACCGTGGTCATCAGCTTGCGGTCGCTGTCAAAGGGAAGCTCGTCAATACGGGGGTATTGGCTGCGCATACGGTCATATTCGGTTTCGGTTACATAGGCGGAAAGCGCGGTTTCGGTGGGGTCGCCAAGCCATGCTTCGCCCGATTTTGCGGCGTCATTGCAAAGCGCCATGGCAAGACGGAGTTCGTCAGCGGCTTCACTGCAAGGCGCTGAGATATCGCGGACAGTCATCTTGTTCTGGGTAAGCGTACCTGTTTTGTCGGAGCAGATTATGGAAACGCAGCCAAGTCCCTCAACGGCTTTAAGGTCTTTAACGATAGCTTTCTGCCTGGACATTTTCTGCGTGCCTATGGCAAGGGAGATGGTGATTATGGAACTCAGCGCCTCGGGGATAGCGGCAACGGCAAGCGCGATTGCAAACATCAGCGCGTCCTGAACCGACTGACCGTTTACAAATTTCGTAAGGAAAAATACCACCACGCAAATCGCGATAATAACGATTGACAGCACCCTGCTGAATTTGTCAAGGCTTGCCTGAAGCGGTGTGGTTTTCTTCTTTGCATTCTGCATAAGGGAAGCGATTTTGCCTATTTCGGTATCCATGCCAACGCCTGTTACAACGGCAACGCCGCGTCCGTTGGAGATATTGGAGCCGGAATACAGCATATTAAGCCTGTCGCCAAGGGCAAGCTCGTCAGCGTTTATCACATCTGCGGATTTAAGCACGTTGAGCGATTCGCCTGTAAGTGCGCTTTCGTTTACCTGGAGGGAAGCGGCTTCGATAATTCTGCCGTCTGCGGCGGCGACATTTCCCGCCTCCACAAGAAGGATATCGCCCACAACAACCTCGCTTGCGGGGATTTCGCACTGCTTGCCGTTTCTGACAACGCGGGCGGTGGGTGCGCTCATGGCGGTAAGGCTTGCAAGGGATTTTTCCGCCTTAACGTGCTGTGCGGTTCCCAGAATTGCGTTCATGGTGATAACAACGAGGATAACAATTGCGCTTTCCGCGTTATCCGTCACCATGGAGATTATGGAAGCAATGATAAGGATAATAACCAGCAAATCCTTGAATTGCTCCAAAAAGACCATGAAAATGCTTTTTTTCTTTTCCTCGGCGATAACATTCGCGCCGTGCTTTTCGCGGCTTAAGCTGACAAGTTCGTCCGTAAGACCGAGGTTCTGCGTGACATTCAGCGCCTGAAGCACGTCCTCTGCTTTTTGGTTGAAGTAGTTCATATTCGCTCTCCTTTTGATGGTTTTGCACAAAAGCGGATTTTTGTGCAGCTTTTCCATAAGGCTTTGTCGGATAATAAAAAAAGACTTATCTGCTTTCGCAGATAAGTCTTGTCGTTTGGGCAATACTTGTGAATTGTTGCCTTAAGATGAAGCCAGAACCTTACGGTCCACGATGTTGACGTCATCGCACATATTTTGTCGTGCCGACTACTCCCTTATTGGTTGATATTATTGTACCAAATATTTAAGATTTTTGCAATAGCTGACAGGCAGATTTTTTTCAACATTCCTGTTGGAGTTTTGTTGAAATTAGACAAACAGGCTTTGTTTGTGCAAAAAATCCAGGCGTGGGGGGGCAGATTTCATGAAAAATCATCATTGCTATTTTCTTCCTGTTTCTGCAAAAGCCGCTCCAGACTATCCGCACAGAAATCGCGGATAACGGGGATATCGCTCTGCACGATCCAACCAATAACCTCCTGTCCTTTTCGATATTTTTTATCAGAGATGTTTTCAAGCCGCGCTCCTGCGACAGATACAGGCTGTCCTTGGTCAGAACATCAACATGAACGCCAAGCTTATCCTCCAAATCGCAGACAAAGCCCACAAATTTCAAGCCTAAGCCCTGCCTGTAATTTACAAGCAAATCCACATCGCTGTCCGCAGTGGCTTTCCCGCGCGCATACGAGCCAAACAGCCACACGGTATCAATGCCGTACTTTTGCGCAACAGGCTTAACCATTTCGCGGATTTCGTCAATTGTGTACACTCTCTCCATAAAAACACCTCCCATCAAGTTCATTGTACCGCACTATCGCGGATTTGTCAAGCGCTCTTAATTGCGCAGCGGAAAGGCGGAGAATACTCCTTAAGCCTCCGTAAAATGAACCACCTCTGACGAGAAATCGCCGTGCAGGGCGATATTTATGCCGCAGTTCATAAGGGCGGCGCCGCTGTGGATTTCGCCTGTTTTGCTGCTGAGATATTTCTTTGCGGGGTCAAGACCTTTCAGCTTTATGCGGCGGCTGCCGTAGTTGGGTCTGCCGAGAACCTGAACAAAGGTAAACACGGCTTCGCTTTTGTCCTTGGCGACAAAAATCCATGCGTCCCACATATTGTCCTCAAAAACGTTGCCTATGCGGTACTGGTCGCCGGTGCGCACAAGCGGGTTGAATTTTTTGAACATTTCCACCTGCGCGGGGATTTCGCTGCGGTCGGCTTCGGGAATGCGGGTTACGTCCAGCTCATAGCCGAAAGTTCCCACCATTGCGACATTTCCGCGGGTGGAGAACGGCGTGGTTCTGCCAACGGTGTGGTTGGGGCAGTCCGAAACGTGCGCGCCCATTGCGCTTGCGGGATAGCAGATTGAAGTGCCGTGCTGAATTTTAAGGCGCTCGATAGCGTCGGTGTCGTCCGAAGTCCATATCTGCGGGGAATAGAACAGCATACCTGCGTCAAATCTTGCGCCGCCGCCGGAGCAGTTCTCCAAAAGAATATGCGGATAATCGCGGGTCAGCCTGTCCATAACATCATAAACGCCAAGGACGTATCTGTGCCACAGCTCGCGCTGACGGTCGGCGGGCAGGGCGTTTGAGCCAACCTCGGTAAGCTGGCGGTTCATATCCCATTTTATGTACTCAATATTTGCGCTGTCAAGGATTTTTTTCATCATGCCGTAGATATGGTCGCGGACTTCCTTGCGGCTGTAATCAAGCACATACTGCTGACGGCTTTGGGTCATGGGCATACCCTCAATCTGGATTGCCCAGTCGGGGTGAGCCTTGTACAGCTCGCTGTCGGGGGAAATCATCTCAGGCTCAAACCATATACCAAACTTCATGCCAAGCTTGTTTACCTCGTCCACAAGGTGCTTAAGACCGCCGTCAAGCTTCTTTTCATACACAAACCAGTCGCCAAGGGAGCTGTTGTCGGCGTCCCTGTGGCCAAACCAGCCATCGTCCATAACAAGCATTTCAATGCCAAGCTGTGAAGCCTGCTTTGCGATATCTATAAGCTTGTTTGTATCAAAATTGAAATAGGTTGCTTCCCAGTTGTTGATAAGGATAGGGCGGCGCTTGTCCTTGTATTCGCCGCGGATAAGGTGGGTGCGGTACAAATCGTGGAAGGTGCGGGACATTGCGCCGATACCCTCGGCGGAGTACACCATGACAAGCTCGGGCGCGGTGAACTCGGCATTGGGGGCAAGCTTCCAGCCGAAGTCAAAATGATTTATGCCCATAACAAGGCGGGTTTTCTTATGCTGAGTTACCTCAGCCTCGGCGAAGAAATTGCCGCTGTACACCAGATTAAAGCCGTAAGCCTCGCCGATATCCTCGTCTGCGTTGTGGGAAACAAGCGCAACAAAGGGGTTATTCTGGTGGGAGCTTTCGCCCTTTACGCTGTCCACGCTCTGCTTGCCGTGGTGCAGGCGGCAGCGCTCCATAACGCGCTCACGCGCCCAAGAGCCGTTGAGGGTGATGAAATCAAACCCGTCATTATCGAAATCCACGCAGCCGGAAAGCACGCGGCGCACATCAAAGGCTTCTGCGCCCTTGTTTACAAGCTTTACGCTGCGGGTGATTACGTCAAGGTCGGCGAAAATGGTGTAATAGAGGATTACGTTAAGCCCTGTGCGCTTGTCGCAGAGGGTAACGGCGAGGGTTTCCGCCTCGTTCTCGTTGGCGAAGGTAGCGGGAAGCTGCACGGTGCAGTCCTCTAAATTCTGGAAAAGCTGCGGCTTGCCCTTGATTATTTCATGGGAAACATAGCGCAAATCAAGGCTGCTCATGCCCTTGTTATCCATAAGCATGATGGCAGGCTCGCGGTAATCGCCGATACCGTGGCAGGGGTACTCAAACGGTGCGGAGTCCATAAAAGTTCCCATATCGCGCTGATTTACCTTGGGGGTATAGGGGTTCTCATACAGGCGCAGCAGGTAGGACAAATCCTCGTCATCGGCGCGCTTGCCGTAATAGACATGGGCAAGGTGACCGCTTTCAAGCGCGGCAAAGGCATAGGTTACATTTTTGCCGGTGAGGGTGAACATTGTCATTTCCTCGGTATAGGGGTCGCTGCCGTTTATCTGCCAGCGGTAGGGGGAATATTCCTTAGTGATTTTT
Organism: uncultured Ruminococcus sp.; assembly: GCA_964557825.1. Classification (GTDB taxonomy): domain Bacteria; phylum Bacillota; class Clostridia; order Oscillospirales; family Ruminococcaceae; genus CAG-115. The sequence continues at coordinate 312 of CAZLBL010000096.1, read as the reverse complement.
TTGATGTTAATTAGTTCCATGGCGGAAGTCCTTTCTGTTTCATGGTGATGAGTATAGTATAGCATATTTGGGGATTTTATTCAAGAGGGAAATTTCGCGCGGCGGGCGCTTGACAAATCCGCGAAATGGTTAAGCCTGTTGCGCAAAAGTACGGCATTGATACCGTGTGGCTGTTTGGCTCGTATGCGCGCGGGGAAGCCACTGCGGACAGCGATGTGGATTTGCTTGTTAATTACAGGCAGGGTCTGGGGTTGGAATTATATCCCTGCTTAACCGCGCAGGAAAAAAGGCTTCCCTTAATAGGAAGCCTTT
>CAZLBL010000095.1:0-6443 GCA_964557825.1 uncultured Ruminococcus sp. | reverse complement strand
TATAACTTAGGCAAGATGTCCCCCGCCTCTTAGGCGGCGGGTTACATTTGCCATTCAGTAGGGGATACAATCCCCTACTGAATGGCAGGTTGGCAAAGCCAACCCTTGCCACGTTAAATGACGGGGCAAGCCCCTTATTGAAATATGTGTATTCAGAGGAATACCGCGCATCAAATGAGATAAGGTGGGGATTTCATGGAAATTGAAAGAAAGATAGAATGGCTTAAGCCTGAGCGTGTGCTGAAGCTTACGGATAAATACAAAAGCCTTTTCGGAATGAACCGTTTGTTTATCATAGGTCTTGGAAAAAATGGCGTTGATTGTGCGCTTCGCTGCAAGCATATCGCCGAAAGGCGCTTCGGAACTGACGATAAAAAGGTGCGCTTCCTTGGCATAGCGCAGGATAGCTGTATTGAAAGCGCCGACTGTGAGGGAACAAGGCTTTCCCCTGCCGAGAGCATACCGATTGAGCCGGAGGAGGCTATATATAAATATCTCAATAATCCCGCAAGGCTGCCGCAGTATGCGGTTGACTGGTTTGATTCGGGACTTAAGAATTACTCTCCAGCAACGCCTGTCTACGGTCTTACCAAAAGGCAGTGCGGCAGGGTCGCGCTGTTCCATGAGATAAAGAACATCATAAGGGCGTGCGGCGAGGCGCTTACCGCGTTTGCAGGCTCTGACAAATCGCTTGAGATAATAATAACGGGAAATATGGGCGATGTTTTCTTTGGCGGAATGTTTATAGATATGGCGTATATTCTGCAAAAGCTTTTTGATGGCTCTGCGTATCCCGTAAATATAAACTGCTATATGTTTGCGCCCGACACCGCCGTAATGTTCGACAGCGACCAGCGCGAGCAGGGAAATTATTTTGCAAACACCATCATTACAAGAAACGAGCTGGATAAATTCCAGTGCCAGAAAAAGCCGTTTTCGCAGAAATATACCCCAACCTTTGAGGTCGTTTCCGATAAGCCGCCGTTTAACGCCTGCTTTATCGCCGCTGCAGAGAAAAACTATATCTATACGCTGGACTGCGCCGCGGAGAAGATTATCAGCCGCATGGAAATACTAACTTCCAAGGACGACGGAGCTGAGCGCGTAATGTCCTATAATCTGCTGAGAAGCGATGTTCCGCATGATTTCCGCTATCTTTCCTATGGCGTGCAGGTGTGCGAGATACCGCTTGGCAAAATCATGTCCTACCTTTGCATGAAGGTATTCACCATGATAAATCACACGCTTAACAAGAATAACGTCGGCGAGCGGCTGCTTGGTCACTATGCAAATATCGTCACCCCCGACGAGCGCTACCTTGCACAAAAGGGCGGCGACCTGCCTGCGCTTGATTTGGACGACCGCGTAAATCCCGAGTTTTCCGTGCGCGCGCTGAAGAACAGCAGCGAGGGTGCAGAGGACTATGTAAAACGCTGGCTTGAGCGTATGGAAAAATCCACGCAGAAGGGCGCGGAAATCTGCCTTGATGAGATTTACCAGAGCGTTGTAAAGGTGTGCGAGGAGGCAAAAAGCGATTTTACCAAGGGTCCGTTCTATGCCGAGGAGCTTCTAAGAAAGTGCCTGCACCAGCTGAGGGTAAGCGCGGCAAAGATTACCGCCGATATCGAGGATATGCAAGAGCAGACGGAGCGCGCCGAAAAGCTTGCAAGAACCGCATACATGAAGCTGAAAACCTCTCCGCTGTTTGCGGGAAAGGCGGCAGAGCAGTATCTGTTTGAACTGCGCGAGTATGCAAACAGCTGCTGCAAGCTGAAAACAGGCGACACGCTTGTAAAGTTCTACCGCGACCTTTCCGATAAATTCACCGAATATCTCGAAACAAATCTTCACAAAACCGCCGAGGCATTTGAGTGCATCGCGGTAAACCGCAAGGCAATTTTTGAGGAAATAACCCGCGACCGCACGGAGTACACCTGCGCGTTTGACGCAATATCGCTTACAGACGAGCAGGTAACGGCGCGGCTTGACAAGCTTGTTGACGAGGTTGACGGGGAGCTGCTTTCAAGAGCCTTTGCGCAGTCGGGCATACTTGAAATTCCCGATGAAGATGAAACCGCGCTTGCCGCCGCCGTTGTCAATATAGTAAACAAGTGCTTCTCACAGTTTCTGTCGAAATCGTTTGGCGAGTTCTGCGAGTTCTTCGGAAAGCACGATATCGTGCATTTTTCTGTTGACAGCTGCATAGAGGGCGTAGCCGTTGCAGCGCCTGCCGCAGACAGCTTTGCGCTTAACAGGGTAATCTGTCCTAAATCCACAAAGCAGGACGATATCGCAGGTCTGCGCGCGCAGTACAACGGAATAGGATATATCTGGAACGGCTCTGTCATGAACATGACTACCGCCGTAACGCAGATAAAGGCAGACGTGCAGCTTGATAAATTTCCGGATTATACCCAGTGGGAAAATATGCACTATGCCTATGTCAACGATTCGCTTAAAAAGCATGGTATCCATATTTTCAGATAAAGACGTAATATGTCCGTAAAATCGGCGGCAGGCATTGCTTGCCGCCGCAGAGGTTATAGATGAAAAAAAATGTTTCTTCTGATGGAATACTTGTCTTTGACAGGTATTACACCAAAAAGCCTGTTCCCGCGCTGCTGATTGCCCGCAGAGCCGTTTTTTGCGCGCTGCTTTCGGCTGCGGCTATGTGCTTTGTGTTTTCGCAGTTTGCGTTTCAATCGGTGTCGCTTGCGTTTGTGGCGGCGGTTTCCGCGTTAAGCGCGGCGGCGCTGCTTTTGCTGTTTGCGTTTTTCGGGCGCAGATTTGTCGCTCCCGCTCTGTTGGGCGCGGGGGCGGTATTTGTGTTTTTTAATTTTGGTGCGCTATGGCAGCGCTTTCAGTATTTTGTTGATGAGGCAATGCTGCTTGTGGACGGGCGTTTTCTCTTTCCACGCGGGTATCTTCTGCATGACGAGGCGCTGCTGACGCCGGATAATTCTCTTTATGCGGACGGAATGCTGCTTGGCAGCACGCTTATATGTGTGCTGTATTCCTTCTTGTGCGCGTTTTCTATGAAGCGGCGGGTTCGCGTAATGCCGCCGCTGCTTGGATTTATTGCGCTTTGCGCTCCCCGCCTGCTGTCCGAAACGCTTGAGTTCAACCTGTGGTTTGCCGCCGCAGCGCTTATGCTTGCCGCCGCCGCAGCTATCGAACTCAACTACCGCAGCGGTCTTGCAGTTACCATGCGCGGCGAGTTTTACCGTGCGCAGGCAAGGGAGGAGGAGCGCGGCTTCAATACCGCCGCTTCAAAGGCAAAGCTGCCAAAGCGTGTGGCTATGCGGGCAAACTATTACTCAAAATACGCTGCCTCTGGTGTGCTTTGCGCGGCAGTCTTTGCGGTTTCGCTTGCTGTGGCTGCAAATATTTTTCCGCAGGGCAGCAGCCTTGATTATACGCAGCTTTATGATGCGCTGTTTGCTGCTTCGGACGACTCCGACAGCGGCACGGTATCGGATTATCTTACAGAGCATAACGAGGACAGCGGCAATCTTAATATAACCAATCCCGGCAAGGGCGACAAAAGCATTATCAGGGTTTCCTACACAGGCGACAGCGATATATATCTGCGCGGAGATATCGGCGTTAATTTCCTTGGCACAGGCTGGACAACTCCCGTTTCAGATAACGGGCTGTGGGAAAGCAGCGGACTTGCCGCAGCCTATCGCCCCGCAGAGCCGCAGGTTATGAATATCATTCTTAATGCGCTTGGAATCCAGAATGTAGGCGGTGTTTCAATAAGCGAGATTACCATTGACTATCTGTATGAAACCGATGTGGTTTTCCTGCCGTCCTCTCCTGTGGATTTCTCCTTTTACGATAGCGACCGTTTTGACGTTTACGGCGATTTCTGCGTGCGCGTAAGCGAGAATGCGGGCAGCTATATAAATTCCGTGCAGTGCGCCGCTGTTTCACATGACTTTTCATCAGATACAGGCGTTTCTGCCGAGGACGTGGTCAGCCATATAATCAGCTGCTATTCTGATAACTGCATAACCATTGACGATATTTACAATAAAATTATCAATGATATGGACGGCGCGGTGGAATCTGACGGCTACCTTTTTTGGCATTACGGTCGTTATGTTGAGGACGCATACCTCGGCGTGCCCGATTATCTTGAGCCTCAGCTTGCCGAATTTATGGAGCAGCAGGGTATTGAGGACAAAATAGCAAACAAGGACGGCGGCGAATCGCTGTACCGATATAGTGCCGCCACCGCGATATGTGATTTTCTCAGCGAAAATTACACCTACTCGCTTTCCAGAGAAAACACAGGCGATGACGCGCTTATGCAGTTTCTTACGGTAACGCACAGCGGTCACTGCTCGCTTTACGCAACGGCGATGACGCTTATGCTAAGGGAACTTGGCGTTCCCGCGCGCTACTGCACAGGCTTCAGTATTTATCCCGACAGCGTTGGCGGCAGCACGGTGGTGCTTAAGGAACGCAATCTGCACGCATGGGTGGAGGTCTATATAGATGAGCTTGGCTGGGTTACGTTTGACCCGACCTCCGCCGCAGTAAGCTCAAGCGTGTCTTACACAACCGAAAAGCCTGAATCGTCCGCGCCGGAAAGCAAGCCGGACGAGCCTGTCGAGTCTGTTGAGGAAAAGGAAAATCCCCCTCAGGAAAGCAAATCTGCCGTTCCGCCATATGTTTTGGCGATAATTGCTATGGCTGTCGTAGCAGCGCTGCTTGCATTTGTGATTTATAAGTATAATTCGGCGCGCACAATGGCGGAGCAGGCGCTTGACGGCGGCTGCACGGACGTTTCGGCGGTCTATGGCTGCATTGTGGATATGCTTTGCCTGTTCGGGCTGAAAATACAGAACGGACAGCTTCCGTCCGATTATTATCTTGCGTGCGATAAAGCGCTTGGCACTTCGCTTTATGGCAGCGCGGACGTGCTTGAAAAGGCGGCGTTTGGCAGCGGAGAGCTTGCCCCGCAGGAGAACGAAACGCTATGCACCGCGCTCCGCGGCACATATAACTGCGCCGTAAAACGCGCCCGCCCCATGCTAAGATACAGGATAAGAAAACTGGTTGTTAAGCTTGTAAAATAATTTACAAAATATTGTTTTGGGTGTTGACTTTTGCGATTTAATGTGCTATAATGAATGTATAAGCATTTATTCAATAAGGGGCTTGCCCCGTCATTTAACGTGGCAAGGGTTGGCTTTGCCAACCTGCCATTCAGTAGGCGTATCGAACTTCGTTCGACACTATTGTGTCCCCTACTGAATGGTAAATGGAACCCGCCGCCTAAGGAGGCGGGGGACATCTTGCCTAAGTTATACCATTATCCTAATTGCCCTGCGCATATGTTCGCCGTTGGCGAATTTCATGTATATCGGCAAATTATAGTCTATAAACTGCTTAGGAAAATTTATTCTTCACTGAGAGGTAATTGCTATGGCTATGCGACTTATCACCCGTTCCGACTTTGACGGTCTTGCCTGCGGCGCGCTGCTGCTTTGCGCGGGAGTTATTGACTCGTGGACGTTTGCCCACCCCAAGGACCTTCAGGACGGTCTTGTTCCCGTTACCGAGAACGATGTTCTCGCAAACGTTCCCTTTGTGGAGGGCTGCGGCCTTTGGTTTGACCACCACTCCAGTGAGGAAGAACGCAAAAAGTACAAGGGCAAGTATAAGGGCGAAAGCCGTATAACCCCCAGTGCTGCGCGTATAATATACGAGTATTATGGCGGCAAGGAGCGTTTCCCCAATTTTGACGACCTTATGGAAGCGGTTGATAAGGTGGACAGCGGCAACCTTACCCGCGATGAAATTTTAAATCCCACGGGTTGGATACTTATCGGCTTCCTTATGGACCCAAGAACCGGTCTTGGCAGGTTCAGAAATTTCACCATAAGCAACTATCAGCTTATGGAAAAGCTGCTTAAGTGCTGCGCCTATATGTCCACAGAGGAAATTCTTGCCATGCCCGATATTCAGGAGCGCATAGCGCTTTACAACGAGCAGACAGAGCTTTTCAAGGAGATGGTACATAAGTACACCCGCACCGAGGGCGATGTTATAATCAGCGACCTGCGCGGCGTTTCTCCCATCTACACCGGCAACCGATTTTTGATTTACAGCCTTTATCCCGAGCAGAACATTTCCTGCTGGATAGTAGACGGCAAGGGCGGCAAGGGCTGCTCCTGCGCGGTTGGATATTCTATCCTCAACCGCACAAGCAGGGTGAATGTCGGCAGCCTTATGTTAAAATATGGCGGCGGCGGTCATATGGCGGTAGGCACCTGCCAGTTCAGCGATGATGTTCAGGCGGAAAAGGTTCCGCAGCTTCTTAACGAGCTTGTAAACTACAACAAGCTGTACAACGTATAACTTAGGCAAGATGTCACCCTGCCTAGCGTTGAACAAAGTTCAACTCGGCGGCAGGGGGACATTTACCATTC
>CAZLBL010000094.1:0-6463 GCA_964557825.1 uncultured Ruminococcus sp. | reverse complement strand
GTGATGTCTGGGTTGTTGCTGAGGAATGAACGCTGCTTGATGAGTACGCCAACGGAGAAAGAACGGGTCTTGTAGACTTCCTTGTTGCGCATGTTGTCGAAGTAGCGGAAGAAAATCTCACGCAACTGCTCAGCCTGGGTGTTGTTGTCGACCTGCTGGCTCTGTATGAGGGAGGCGACCTTCATCTCTTCCTCACTGTAGAACTCGAATGTATCTGGTGCGCCCTTCTTGCCTTGCTCACGACGGATGATGTTGTTGTCGCAGAAATACTGCACAACCTTCTCTACCTCGTTCTTGATGTTAAGACGTGGTGTATCGACATCATTGACAAGCAAAGTGGTTACGTTGTCAACACTGGCAGGGAAAAGGAGTTTGTCGGTTTCAGAGATATTGCAAATCATGAAGAGGATGTTTGCCACACGTTGAGCAAACTTTGGGTCCGGCTTGTACTTCTTTGCCATTGACATGGCATTGTCGACAGCCTTCTGACCTTTAGCCTGAAGACCTTCCTCGAACATATTGTTGTAGAGCTCATCGAAAGAGACGAACTTGCCTACCTCTTCATCCTTATTGGCTTTAGCCGTTGAATGTATGACTTTGATGATGCTTCGCTCGTTACCCTTGACCTCCTTGGCAACATAGCCGAGATTGAGGAACGAGTTGAACACCTGCATGATAAGCTTGAACTGGTACGGTACAAACGGGTAATAGTCGACGAAGTCCTTCTCCGACTCATAAGAGTTGTAGCTGTTTGGCAACTTGAACTGGAGAGAGAACGACGGGCTCTTCTGTTCATAGAGCTTGGCAAGAACAGGCTTCACCTCTTCCTTCTTGTCGAGAATACGCTTCTGCGTGATGACTTCAGGCTGTGTACCTTTAAGGGAAACCTTTACCTCAAAGCGTCCTTTAATTTTACCTTCCTTGTCCTTTTCCTCTACATAGTTGATGTCGTCCATCAACTCAGAAAGGTCCTGCTGTGCGGTACAAGCCACCCAGACCTTGTTGTGGCAAGCCTCGGAGAGTTTAGTGATGATTTCCTGAAGGTTTAGATAACGGTCGCGCTCCTTGTTAATGAACTGTGAGACCTCATCGGCAAGGAAGATAAGACGATAGTTCTCGCCTTTGTCCTTAAGATATGACGCAAGTTCCATTCCGAAGCGGTCGATGCTCATGTTTGTATCTCGGTTGAGTATACGTTGGCGGATGCTTTCCTTGTCAAGAGTCGGGGCAAGATCACAAGCTACATCCAACACCCAACCAAGTTCGTTGTCGACAATGTCGGCAGCCTGGTTAGGGTCGTTCCAGTCGCCACCTGCTTCGGCAATCTTCTGCTTGAACTGTTCAAAGACACCTTTCTCCTGCAATGGCTTTTCAAGGTTTTGAGCCAGGGAGAGGTTGAACTTGTTGAAGCCACGCTTGCCGTTGAACTCATTCCAAAACACTTGCAGGAAGGCAAGTTTCTTGTCAACGGAGTTGTCGTAGGAAGTCTCAAGGTTGAAGATACAAGTGTCAACCGTAGCCTTTTTTAACCATGAAGCTATGGATAGCAGGTCGTCATAGTCGAACTGTAGGTTATGGCTATCGTCCAACGGGTCAACAGCTTTTACTGCATCGAGATAATGCTGCAATGCACGCTCCTGTGTTTCCTTGGTGATGCAGTAGTCGAGATATTTGAGGAAGTGAGATTTTCCCGAACCGTAGTAACCGTCAATCCAAATGCCTACGTGATCGTAAGGCTCGTTGTTCTTTACGGCATCAAGGATGCGGAACAGTCCGTTCATAATCTCATCGGTGAAAACGTACTCATCGATTTCGGTCTTCTCTGTCTTTTCATCAAACTTGGTCGCACTGACTGCAGGGTTGACAGGACGCTCAATGTCTAAGCGGTATGTATCTTTTAGCTTCATAGTTATTCTTCGTTTTCGTTGAGTAAGAGTATTGCTCTGTATGTATGGTTGTCTTGCAGGGTGTTGAACAGACGGAAAGAGTTGCCGTCCTGTTGACCCGGATAGAATACTATTATCTTATATTTGCTGGTCTCGTTGTAGTCCTCATAGAGGGCAAGGAACTGGTTGACTCTGAGATACGGGAACATAGAGCCGATGCCATAGAGGAAGACGTATGAGTGTTTGAATCCCTTTTTCTCAATATGTTCCTTGATACGGTCGTGGATATATTGCAGAAACTCCGGACTGTGGGCATTGCGTGTAAGTGTCTCCTGTACTTGCTCTGTTGTCTTTGGATCTTCCTTCTCCTTATCAAGAAGATAGTGAAGCATGGACGGATAGCGCAAGAACCTTTTGTGGTCGAGGAACGTGCAGAACTCTTCAAAGAGGTTAAGCGTCAAAACGTCCTGATAGTTGGTAGGACGCTTTAAGTTCTCTTTGAACTCCTGTATCTGTCGGCGTATGTCATATTCCTCACTTGCAGGGTACTGAAAGATGTAATAGTTGTAGAACAAATCATTCTCAGTGTCCTGAAAGCTTGGGCTGTTGAGTTTATTATCTAATTCCTGTATCGTCATTGCAAGTCTATATTTTTATGAGTTTACAGTTCTTAAGTTTTCTTCTTTATGTCTTCTATCTCGTATGGTTGCAAGAGACATGCTTCGAGGAACCATGCTTCGCCATGGGTGAGATAAAAGTCAAAGTTGCTGCAATGAAGTGGGTGGAGTTGGTTGTCATCATCAAGCATTCCAACCTTACGGATGATTGTAAGATATGCTGCAGCCACCTTCTTCTTGGTATTGTCAGTCCATGAGTCGACAAACTCATCGCGTGCAGAAATCTCTCCAAACTCCATCATAAGGTCGCTGAGGTCAACGCTGCGTGAGGCAGAGTTCCACTTGCGGATGGTTACGTTGACATGAAGGTCGAAGAGTATCTTGTAAGTCTTGAGAATGACCATGAACAAAGCGACCTTGCGGTTTGTATCGTCCATGTCAATCCATTCATTCCAGAAAGAAGCTGGCATTGCATTGAAGCGTCGGTTAATCTCTGAAATGAAACGCTTACGGGATGTCTCGGCGTTGACATGCATTATGGCATTGTTGACAGCCTCTTCCTTGAGCAACTTGTCTCTGTCGGGTGACTGTAACAACGGCATCAGTGCAACGGTCTCCTCATAGAGAAAGCCTCCGCCTGTAACGGCTGCGCTATATGGACTTTTTATCTTTGTCGTCATTTTCCGTTCTTTACTTTGTATGATTGATGAGTTCGCAGATGTCAACATCAAGGACAGCTGCAATCTTCTGAAGGGTGTAAAGGTCAGGCTGGGCATAGTTGGTACACCACTTTGACACGGTAGCAGGATCTTTGCCCAGTATCTGTGCCAAGCGCTTATTGGTGCATTTCTTTTCCGCCAACACGACTTTGATCCTATTGAGGTCTGCCATAGGTTTTTAATATTTGAATAAGACTTAGCAGCACTCGGCAAATGAGAATAGATTCTCTTTGCTCTCGTTTGCAAAGCCTTTGCGTTAAGCGCAAAGTTAATAATTTTATTCGGAAGTTCAGTCATTATTGGCAAGAAAATATTATATATAATGTTTTTATTTATATTTTTCGAGTCCAGTTTGCAGCCTTTCCTTGATTCTTTCCCTTAGAGATTGCGGTGCAATGACCTCTACATAGTCGCCGAAAGACAGTATTTTCTGCTCCAACTCGTAGTTGTGGATGACTTTGAGTAAGATAATAACGTAATCATCATTTTTCTCTATAACTTTTTGACTGCCATGCCAAGGCTTTGTTGCGACATAGTTGTATTGGTCTTTGGGGAAGCGGAGAAGAATGTTCTCAGGCTCTTGACCAGGTTTCTTGCTTACGCCAATCATATCCTCAAAGAACTCTTCAAAGTTGATGCTTGTCTCACGGTATGGTACATTTGCTTCCTTTACTGACAGAATACGGTCGAGTGGATAGTTACTTATAGTCGTGTAATCACCAGTTGAACAGAACAAGAACCAGCGGTTGTTGTATTGCTTCAAATAGTATGGATGGACAATAAGTGTTTGTGGCTCATCCATTTTGAAACTTTGGTATTGGATTTCTACCGTTATCTTCTTGCGAATGGCGTTGAATAGCGGTGTGAAGTGTTCCATACCTTTATTATATATAGATGACTCGAAGCCAACGATAGACTTTACCTGCTCTTGGTTTGCCATGCGGAGGTTCATGTCGGCACTAAGCTGTGTCATCCAGTCGAATTGCGGCATTCCTTCAAATCTGCTCAGTATGGCTAAAGCCTGTTCCAAATGATTGAAGTCGTCTTCGGACAGTTCACTTGAGAAGATTGTGAAGCCAGGTTTTTCGTATCTATAGGTTGTCTGCCTTCCATGTCGTTCACGGAGAATGCTGACATTGAAGTCATTCTCAATGCTCATCAAGTCTTCCATCAATGTGTTGCGTGAAGACACCGGCGGTTCGCTGTGTGCCTCAAGTTCTTGATTGATAAAGCCTATGAGCTCTTTGCCTGTGTATGCGTGACCACTACCGAGGCATCGGTCAAGGACACGAAGGCGTTTGGAAAAGTTCTTACTGTTTGGCATTGTCAGATGGATTTAAATATTATCAAAGTGTAAAGGTAATAACTAATTGTCCTTCCTATTAGGACGCGAGAACATTTTTTATTTTGTCCATGAAAAATATTTTTTCGCGTCCTGATAGGAAGGACGGGTGTGTCGTAACTTTGCACCGTGATTCAATGAGAATTCAATGAATGTTCAATCAAAGTTCAACTAAAAAACAAAAAGTTTATGAAGAAATTTGGAATGTTTCTTATTTTGTTATCGAGTGTGATGTTCTTTGCTGCATGCAGTGGAGACAGCGATGACGACAATGGTTTCACATTGAGTGACCAGGCTTTATACGTCGGTGATTCTGTCAGAATTGGCTCTGACGCAACTGTTACTAACCGCTTCGTTGCTTATGTGGCTAAGGATGGTTACTTGCATGGTTTCCATGTCGGTGAAACTACCGTGTCGTATAAAGGCAAGACGGCAAAGGTCACTGTACGTGGACATTATAATTCAATTAATGTTCAGACCGACTGGGCACTAACACCTGGGCAATTGATGTCAAAACAAGGTGGAACTCCTTACAGAGATGACACTACCAATGGCATACGAATGATAGTTTACAGAAATGTAGGCGTTGCTAATTTGCTGGCGTACTCTTTTGACAATAATAAGCTTGTTTCGGCTATGGCATTCTCTAACCCAAGCGATATGGACGAACTTTTAAACTACTTGAAAGAACGCTACCTATTCTTACCAGAGGAAGTCGATTCATATACTTATTTGGGTGTAGATGCTTTAGACAAGGAGTATTCAAAGACTGTCGCTATGCTAAAACTTGACACCAGTGTCGGAATGGACTATATGTTGCAGACAATGTTTATATCTACTGAATATCTAAGCAAGCATAGTAGCTCAAGTGCGAAGTCATTGGCTAAGAAGGTCTTAAGAATGGAGGTCGAAACTGAGTAGCTTTATTGATTTGATGGCTGTGAGTGTATTTGTTAAAAGCATTTACATTCTTGCCATTATCAAGACTATTCACTATCTTTGCAATCACTTTAAACCATTGACGCTTATGAAAGTAGGATTTAGGACACCATCTTGGAAGCGCAGTTTCAGTGCAAGAACTAAAGGCCGCTTTACACGGTCTGTAAAGCGGGCTATCATACCTGGTTATGGACGTAGAGGCATGGGCGTTCTTCACCCAAAGCGTGCCGTGTACAACCGGGTGTATCGTAGAACGACATTCGGTTTGGGAGATCTATTGAAGGCATTGTTCAAATAGAGATCTATCAATATGTGGTGGCTCTGGTGTTATAGACCATGACGATGGATTAGCAGAATGCCAATGGTGTGGCTATATAAACAGTGCCGGAACTTTTATGCAACAATAGGCAAAGCCTCTTCCGCTTTTATAGCAGATGAGGCTTTGCCCTGTTTATCTCGTAGTCGAAATACCCGTTGTATGACCATAAGGGGCTTGGTATGTAGTAGTTGTAGTGTTGCTCCCAGTGCCAGTGATATAAACAAGACAAGCCCTCCGACTGTCGGAGGGCTTGTCTTGTCACCGCTTGTCGGTGACCCCGTATTTTATCCATTCCTCCTGCGGATAGTTGTTGCGTACCACCGCCTTGGTCTTGGCATAGGCTTCTTTCACCTGTGTGAGAATGTTGTTCATCGTCTTCACCTGCTCGGTCAGCTTCGCCCGGATTTCCTCGGCAGTTTTTGAGTTTTCCTCCAGCCGTTTCAGGTTGTCCACCATGTCGTCGAGTGCCGTCAGGCTAATCCCCTTGTCGGCAAACTCTCCGATGTGGGCCTTCAGTGCCCCGATCAGCCTGTCACTCTTCTCAATCTGGATATCAATAGTCTTTGACATGTTGTATTTTTTTGATGGATTATGACATTATCGCCACAACAAAATTAGTCATTTCTTTCGAAAAGAGCAAA
>CAZLBL010000093.1:0-6499 GCA_964557825.1 uncultured Ruminococcus sp. | reverse complement strand
GGCAAAGCAGTGTCGAACTTGTTCGATACGCCCTTAGCCACGTTAAATGACGGGGGCAAGCCCCTTATTGAAGTGTTTTTTGCCTCGGCAGAGCTGAGACAAAAAACGGATTTCAAAAGCCCGCTGCGCGGGCAAAATAGACTTTGTCTACAATCGGTAGCCGCGTTTTCGCAACGCGGCTTTTTGTGTGGAATTTATCGGCGCTTTGATTTTTTCCTGCCCGCAATAATCGCGCCTGCCGCGATTATCGCCGCAGCTGCCGCCGCGCATACGCACGCGGCAATGATTATCGTCTGCTGCTCGGATGATTGCTTTTCGGCTTGCTGTGCTTCAAGGCGTTCCTGCTCTAGGCGCTTTTCCTCGGCGGCAAGCCGCTCGGCTTCTTCTCTTGCGGCTTCTTCGGCAGCAAGCCGCTCGGCTTCAAGACGCTCCTGCTCGGCTTTTTCTGCGGCAAGGCGCTCCTGTTCCAGCCGCTCTGCTTCTGCGATAGCTTCCTGCTCGGGGTAGGTTGTTACATTCTCAAAAAAATCGCCGCCCGCAACATCTTCACCAACCGTAGTCTGATACAGACCGTAGCTGCACGGCGAATAGCTGCGGATATCCTTTGCGGCATTTATGGGATAATTCTTGCCGTAAATCCAGCCATAGAACCATGTCCAGTGCTGCGATTTATGACAGTCAAAGCCAAGGCGTGAAACTTCAAACGCGGTTTTTCCGCCGAGCGCTTCAAGCGGGATATCCCAATCCATTGTGATTTGATTTTCGGGGTACAGGTGGAGATAGGTTTTCTGCGGCTGCCATACGCCGTACTGCTCGGCTGACTGCGGGTGATATGTCGGGTCGGCGCTTAGCTCCACCGCCTGCATTACCGCCTTTGCGCAAAGAATATGCGTGCCGTGACCGTATTCGCCGTTTACATCATGGGTCATTATAACAAGCGGCTTGAAGCGCCGTATCTGCTCCGTGACATAATCGACAAAATCCGTAAATTCAACGCCGTAATATGAGAATACCGAAAGCGCGTATTCCTCCGACTCCGAATAAAGGTCGGGAAAATCCGTCATTACGGGGTAGTTGCGTATTCCCACCGCCCAAAGTCCGTCAAGCTGCTCGTGCGGTCGGGAGTATGAGTCAAAATGGTTGATTATATACACCACCTGCACGCGTAGTCCGCGTTCCACCGCGTAATACGGCAGCACTCCCGCGAAGAAAAGATGCTCATCGTCCGCATGAGAGGAGAACATAACAAGGTCGGCTTTTTCGCAGGGCGGCTGCCACTGCTGAACCCAGTCGGGAAGCTCGCCGTCGGTAAAGGCATATATTTCATCAATTGATACATAATCGGGGAATGTCAGCGTTATCTCCTGCGAAAGCCCGCCGGTAAGCGTTTTTACGTCCACAAATTCATGCAGAAAGCCGTCCTTGCCGCACATAGCGGTCTGATCTCCGTCAGACAGTTCCCACTGCGAGGGCAGACGGTTGAACACAATATACAGCGCCGCTATGCCATCGCTGTTGGCGGCGGTTATGCTTCCGCTGTCAGCCGAGGTATAGGTGCGCTCATCGCCATCGGTGAGGTAATACGGCGAGCCGAAGCCCTCGGAGGATATCCGGGAGTCGATATATTCGGCATGGTCTGCACAAGCGCAGGTTCCCAACACAAAGAACGCGGCAAAAAGCGCGGTGAAAAACAATAATTTCTTTATCATATGGCTGTTCCTTTGTATTTGTCATAATGTGCGGATTACTCCCGCAAGCTATATTATAACACTTTGCACTGTATTTTTCAATACGGTTTGAATTGCGTTTTTCGGCAAAAACGTCAGAAAACTACTAGACAAACAGGCGTTTTTGTGCTATTCTATATATAGGGCATTGCGCGCAGAGGTTATCTTTGTGCGGTATCACCATAAACGGCGTTACTTTTTTGCCTTACAACAAAATAAATATTGTTCTGAAAGGAAATTAAACCAATGTACAACGTTCCCGAAATCAAGCTGGGCGTGGTTGCGGTTTCCCGTGACTGCTTCCCCGAATCCCTTTCTGTAAACAGAAGAAAGGCTCTTATCGAGGCTTATACCGCAAAGTACGGCGCTGCCGAGATTTATGAATGTCCCGTCTGCATAGTTGAAAGCGAAATCCACATGGTTCAGGCTCTTGAGGATATCAAAAAGGCAGGCTGCAACGCTCTTTGCGTATATCTTGGCAACTTCGGTCCCGAAATTTCCGAAACCCTGCTTGCAAAGCACTTTGACGGCCCCGTAATGTTTGCAGCCGCTGCCGAGGAGGACTCCAACACCTCTCTTATTCAGGGCAGAGGCGACGCTTACTGCGGTATGCTCAACGCTTCCTACAACCTTAAGCTGCGCAACATCAAGGCATACATACCCGAATATCCCGTTGGCACAGCCGCAGAGGTTGCCGACATGATTCATGAGTTCCTGCCTGTTGCAAGAACAATGGTTGGCCTTTCCCAGCTTAAGATAATCAGCTTTGGCCCACGTCCGCTCAACTTCCTTGCCTGCAACGCGCCCATAAAGCAGCTTTATAACCTCGGCGTTGAGATTGAGGAGAACTCCGAGCTTGACCTGTATGAGTCCTTCCTGAAGCACGAAGGCGACCCCAGAATTGCAGAGGTTGCCGCTGATATGGCAAAGGAACTTGGCGAGGGCAACAAAATGCCCGATATCCTGCCCAAGCTTGCGCAGTATGAAATCACCCTGCTTGACTGGATAGAGGCTCACAAGGGTTACAGAAAGTATGTTGCGCTGACAAGCAAGTGCTGGCCTGCATTCCAGACCATGTTCGGCTTTGTTCCGTGCTATGTAAACTCCCGCCTTACGGGCAGAGGCATTCCCGTTTCCTGCGAGGTTGATATCTACGGCACACTGTCTGAGTTTATCGGTACTTGCATTACACAGGACGCTGTTACGCTGCTTGACATCAACAATTCCGTTCCTGCCGATATGTATGAGGAGTCCATCAAGGGCAAGTTTGACTACAAGCACACCGATACATTCATGGGCTTCCACTGCGGCAATACTTGCAGCTCCAAGCTTGTAAAGGGCACAATGAAGAACCAGATGATCATGGCGAGAAGCCTGCCCGAGGAGGTCACAATGGGTACGCTTGAGGGCGATATTATCCCCGGCGACATCACATTCTTCAGACTTCAGTCCACTGCTGACGCGCAAATCCGCGCATATGTTGCGCAGGGTGAAATTCTCCCCGTTGCAACCAAGAGCTTCGGCGGCATTGGCGTGTTTGCTATCCCTGAGATGGGTCGCTTCTATCGCCATGTGCTGATTGAGAAGAATTATCCTCACCACGGCGCGGTTGCATTCGGTCACCATGGCAAGGCGCTGTTCAATCTGTTCAGATATCTTGGCGTGGAGGATATCGGCTTCAACCAGCCCGCAGGTATGCTGTATCCCAGCGAAAATCCCTTTGTTAAGTAATTCGACCGCATAAATAGTTCATTCCCTCGGTATAATATCGGGGGAATGAGTGTATCATGGAGGAAATTTATGAAAAACAAGTGTTTAAGCATTATCACGGCAATGGCTATGATTGTTTCAATGGCAGGCTGCGGCGGAAATTCCGAAAGCTTCGCTTCGGACGATATGCAGTCACAGGGCAGCTCCCAGCAGCAGAGCGACAGCAGCTCCGTTTCGGAGAACTCCGAGGTTTACGAGGGCAACTATTATGACGTAAACGAACTGTATCAGGCGATAATGGCAGAGCAGCCGCAGGATATGGAGCCGCTTACCATGTTTGACGAAAGCGGTAATACCGAGCTTATCAGCGGCAATTACCCCAACTTTTACAACTGCGATTATGAGCAGATTTTGTACTATGCTCCGCCGATATCGGGATATCCCTGCGAAATTATGATTGTGCAGACCAAGACCGAGCGCGAGGCGGATTATATCGAGGAGGAGTTTCTTGACCGCATAGAGCGCGGCGCAGCAGATGAGGCTTATCCCGAAAACGCTGAGGGCTGGGTAATCCGCGCCGAGGTTCAGCGTGATGGTAATTTTGTTGTGATGATAGTTCTGCCCGATGGCTATGAAATCCCCTATGTTTTCGGATTGGCATAAACAGTGGCACAGAAATAAATCGACCCGCAGGAATTGTAATCCTGCGGGTTAAATTATTCGTGAAATATACAATAAGTTGTTATTCTTCGTCGCCTTTAAGCTTTTTGGCAAGCAGGGGGGAGTACTTGTTTCTGAACTCCTCAAATCTGCCCTCGTCAAGCGCTTCTCTTATGCGCTCCATAAGCGTGTTGTAGAAGTACAGATTGTGCTGAACCGCAAGCCTGCCCGCAAGCTGCTCGCCCGCCTTGAACAGGTGGCGGATATAGGCGCGGCTGAAATTGCGGCAGGTGGGGCAGTCACACTGCGGGTCAAGCGGACGCTCGTCAAGCTTATAGCACTCGTTGGTGGCGTGCATTATGCCGCTCCATGTGAATACCGTTGCATGGCGCGCGTTGCGGCTTGGCATTACGCAGTCAAACATATCAACGCCGCGGTAAACGCCCTCTATGATATTTGAGGGCGTGCCTACGCCCATAAGATAGCGCGGCTTGTTTTGCGGCGCGTGGGGCAATACCTCGTCAAGGATATGATACATAACCTCGGCAGGCTCGCCCACCGCAAGACCGCCGATTGCATAGCCGTCAAGTCCCATTTCGCTGATGGTTTTCATGTGTTCAACGCGGATATCGTCAAAGGTTCCGCCCTGATTTATGCCGAAAAGCAGCTGTTTTGGATTTATCGTGGCAGGGTCTGCGTTAAGCCTTGCTATCTCGTCCTTGCAGCGCTGAAGCCAGCGCGTTGTGCGCTCAACCGACTGCTTGACGTAATCATACGGAGAGGGATTTTCAATGCACTCATCAAACGCCATTGCGATTGTGGAAGCAAGGTGCGACTGGATACGCATACTTTCCTCGGGTCCCATAAATATACGCTTGCCGTCTATATGCGAGGCAAAATAAACGCCCTCCTCCTTTATCTTACGCAGCGAGGAAAGCGAGAATACCTGAAATCCGCCGCTGTCGGTAAGGATAGGCTTGTCCCAGTTCATAAATTTGTGCAGACCGCCCATTTTGTATATCACATCATCGCCGGGGCGCAGGTGCAGGTGATAGGTGTTGCAAAGCTCCACCTGCGTTTTAAGTCCTTTAAGGTCAACCGAGGAAATCGCGCCCTTGATAGCGGCGGCAGTTCCAACATTCATAAAAAACGGCGCTTCTATATCTCCGTGCGGGGTGTGGAATATTCCGCGGCGCGCGCGCCCTTCCTGCTTTTTCAGTTCGTATAACAATTGAAATTCTCCTTATCCGTTGTTGTTTTGCGATATTAGACTTTTGCTTACGCTTCCCACTTCTCCGCTTGCTGTAATGCACCAGCAGTAATCGCCGTATTCTGCAAACGTCCATATCGGCTCGCCCTTATGCACGGCGGGGAAGCTGTTAAGATTTCCCCACACATGGAGAAAGCCGTCCCATTCGCCGCTCATGCACAGCGGCGCAGCGCCCTCAGCGCCTGTTGAAAGATTACGGAACACCGCCATTTCCTCCGGCGCAGGCTTGTCAAGCCGTTCAAAGGCGTGCTGCTCATAATCCGAGAAAATCCAACCGCCGCTGCCTGCAAAATTCTCGCGGACGGTATGCGGTTCGCCAAGCGGAAGAAACTCCGTGCGATAGCTGTATTCAGTGCCGTTTTTGCCGATTATCAGCGCGTTAAGCTGTGCCGCAGGCTTAACTCCCGCGCCGCCGTCAATATCAATTATACGGCGATTGAAATCGAATATGGGCAGATTGCTGTTTGCACGCCCGATTGCGTAGGTGGGGAAATGTCCGCATATAACGGTTTTGGGGGATTGGTGGGATTTATCCACAAACCGCGGTATTAGCATAACTTCATACTGCTCGCCGTTCTGCCAATCGGGTTTATCTGAAATTCCCGCGTGGACAAAGATGAAATCGTCTGTTTCGATAACCTCGGGAAGCGAGTGGATAAAGTCAATTTCGGTTTTGTACGCTTCATACACTGCCCTGCGCTTTTCGGCGGTGTTTGCGGGAAAATCGGTTATCCCAAGCGATTGCGCCATCTCGCCAAAGCAGCAGTAAGGCTTTGCCGAAAAACGCTCAAGAAATTTTTTATCGTCATAGCGCAGCGCAAGTCCTGTTACATAGGTATCGTTGTTGCCGCAGATGACGTGAACTCTTTCGTTTTCGCAAAGCTTCATCACATATCGCAAAGCGCCGATATTATCGCTTCCGCGCTCCAGAATATCGCCGAGGATAAACAGAAAATCCTCGCCCTTTTTGTAGCTGCATTGTTTAAGCAGCGCGTCAAGCTTCCGCCAGTGGGTGTGGATATCGCTTATGCAGATTATGCGGCAGCGTTCGGGAAGCTGCGGGGTTATTATGTTAAGCATTTTTTTACCTCAATTTACAAGTCTGTTCACAACAGGGATTCCCAAAATATAA
>CAZLBL010000092.1:0-6556 GCA_964557825.1 uncultured Ruminococcus sp. | reverse complement strand
GATTTAACCGTTGAAGTGCGGGTAAGCTGATGTGAATAAGAACAAAACGACCTCCTCATTCCGAAAGGAATGGGGAGGTTTTGTCGTTCGTTAAACTCATCTCATTTTTTATAAGGCTCTTGACTTCCTTTGAAATTTATGATAAAATATATGCATATTAGTTAGAATTGAGGTGGAAAGATGCGTATAGTTTCCTGCTAAAAATAATCGGGTATGCAAAAATGGCGGTTATACCGTCTGTTTTGTTGTACCCTGCAGGAAATATTACGGTCTTTTCATATGATATAGTCATTCTGAGGGAAAGTATGCCTTTTCTTCAGAGCCTTTGACATAAAATTATGAGCCGCAGTATATCCTGCGGCTATTTTTATTGTCTGGAGGTATTATATTATGTCTTTAATAAGTGTAGAAAATCTGACTTTCGGTTATGATGGAAGTGCGGATAATATTTTTGAAAATGTCAGCTTCCATATTGATACTGACTGGAAGCTTGGCTTTACAGGGAGAAATGGAAGAGGAAAAACCACATTTATGAAGCTGCTTATGGGACAGTACGAATACAGTGGAAAAATTATATCAAACGTATGCTTTGAATATTTTCCTTTTTCTGTTTCCGATGAAAATAATCTTGTTATGTATCTTGCCGAGGAGATTTGTCCGAATGCGGAGTGCTGGGAGCTTGTAAAGGAACTGTCGTTTCTTGATGTGAAAGATGATGTGCTGTACCGCCCGTTTTCAACTCTTTCGGGAGGGGAAAGAACAAAGGTTATGCTTGCAATGCTGTTTCTCCGTGAAAATTGTTTTTTGCTGATAGACGAGCCGACAAATCATCTTGACAGAAACGGCAGAGAAATCGTCAGCCGTTATCTGAAACGTAAAAAAGGATTTATACTCATATCTCACGATAGAGCTGTACTTGATGAGTGCGTAGACCATATTCTTTCAATCAACAGAACAAACATAGAGATTGAGCAGGGAAATTATTCGTCGTGGGAGCAGAACAAATCGGCAAGAGATAATTTTGAGGCTGTTCAGAACGATAAACTGAAAAGGGAAATTAAAAGCCTCGAAGCCGCCGCCCGTCGTGCTGCTGAACATTCTAATAGGATTGAGAGCACAAAAATCGGATTTGACCCAACGAAAACAGAAAAATCCATATCAAGGCGTGCTTCTGTTGCGGCTAAATCCAAAAAGCTTATGAACCGTTCAAAAGCTATGGAAACTCGAATAGAAAGCGATATCGAGAAAAAGTCGGGACTTCTTAAGAATATTGAATTTACAGCAGCGCTTAAACTGCCTGTTTTGAAATTTCACAGCACGAGGCTGTTAAGCGTACGAAACCTGTCGATAAGCTATGATGGAAAGACAGTATGCAGTAATGTTTCCTTTAATATAAACGAAGGTGAAATTGTTGCTCTATCAGGCAGGAATGGTTGTGGAAAAACAAGTATAATAAAACTCATATGCGGTGAGAGCATTTCTTATTCGGGTGACATAACAATGAACCGTCAGCTTAAAATATCCCGTATATCACAAGATTTTACAGGACTTTCAGGTGGTTTATCTGATTATGCTCAGAACAATGGTTTCGACGAGGGTTTGTTTAAAGCTATTCTTCGCAAGCTGGATTTTTCAAGGGAACAGTTTGAAAAGGATATTTCCGATTTCAGTGATGGTCAGAAAAAGAAGGTTATGATTGCCGCAAGTCTTTGCACTCCGGCACACTTATATATCTGGGACGAGCCGCTGAATTATCTTGATGTATATTCAAGAAAACAGCTTGAAGAGTTGATAATAAGCTGTAAGCCCTCAATGCTCATTGTCGAGCACGATAAGACGTTCTGTGAGGCTGTAAACGCTGAGTATTGTTTTTTAGATTGATTTCTGCGGTTATCTTTTTCTCTGCCCGAGAGAGAATAAAAATCTTTCGTTTGGGGAGTTTTTTGTCTGTGTGTTAAATTTTGAATATAGTCTGAGGCAGCATTGCCTCATCCACTCGGAGAGCGCAAAGACTTATGATAGCTCTGCTGTCAAAAGTATCTTTGCGTTACTTTCGCAGAAAGTAACAAAGGCAGAAACAAGCTTTATCAGAATAACCCTTGCGTACCACGTACCAGACGGTGCAAACGTACCATAAGTACCATCTGCCCGCGTGTTACGTCTGGTACTCTTGGTACATGGTACGCCGACCTACCGTATAAAATAGGAAACACGAGTAACATAGGAAACACGAGTAACATAAGAAACAGATAATGCAGTAATGCGGATTGCGTTGCTTAAAATGTTGCTCCGATGTTTCCTTTTCTGTTTCTCCGAAGAGGTGCGTAACAAAGCGGTGCTATGGTAATGTTCCCTGTGTTACTTCAAATTCCACATACAAAGCAAGGATATTTCAAAATCCACTTCATTTCCCTATTGACAAAACAATCTGTATGATATATAATTAACTTTAGAGTAAATTACTTTCATTTCAATTCGGGGAGATGATATTATGCGTGAAATCTTTATCGGAAGAGAAAAAGAACTTGCTGATTTGAATGAGTTATATTTACAGGATAAATTTCAACTTTTCGTTCTATACGGACGCAGACGTGTTGGCAAGACAACTCTGCTCAACGAGTTCTGCAAGGATAAGGACACCATCTTCTATTCCGCTGAACAGAGTAACAATAAGCTCAATCTTGAAAAGTTTTCATCACTTGTTTTTAATTTCTACGGCGAAAACAATTTAGAGCCATTTTCATCGTGGACTAACGCATTGTCATATATTGATGAGCGTCAAAAAGATAAAAAGCTGGTGCTTGTAATTGACGAGTTCCCCTATCTGGTAAAGAAAAACAAGGCTTTGCTGTCAGAGCTTCAGCATCTGATTGACCATAAGCTTACAAACGGAAATCTTTTTATGATACTCTGCGGAAGCTATATGGGATTTATGGAAAAGGAAGTTCTAGGCTCAAAGAGTCCGCTTTTCGGAAGAAGGACTGCACAACTTCATATGAAGCCGTTTAACTATCAGACAAGTTCAAAGTTTCTTGACGGCTTTTCTGACACGGAAAAGCTTGAACTGTATGGTGCATTCGGCGGCACTCCGTTATATTTACAGCAGATAAATGAGGACGAAAGCTTTGAAGAAAATATAAAGCGAGCGTATCTTAAAGTAACCTCGTATCTCTATGAAGAAACATTACTGCTTCTGCGTCAGGAGGTGCAGGAGCCGGGCGTTTACAGCGCTATCATTGAAGCTATTGCAAGCGGACATACAAAGGCGAATGAGATTTCCACAAAAATCGGAGAGGACTCTGCAAAGTGTCTGAAATATATCAAGACCTTATGCGAGCTTGGAATACTGCACAAGGAAACGCCTTTCGGAGAAAAGGAATCCTCACGAAAAACAATTTACGGCATTTCCGATTTTATGTTCCGATTCTGGTATCGCTATGTTTTTGCAAACAGAACTCTTATCGAAACAGGCGCACAGCAGGCTGTATGGGCGAAGCGGATTGAGCCCGATTACAACAGCTATATGGGGCTTGTTTTTGAAAAGGTCTGCACGGATTATCTCAGCGTTAAGAATGCAAAGGGTGAACTGCCGATACTCTTTACTTCTGTCGGAAGATGGTGGGGAACTAATCCCGCTACTCACGGTCAGGAGGAAATTGATTTGGTTGCAAACGACAGAAAGGATTATATTTTCGGAGAATGCAAATGGCGAAATGAAAAGCTTGACCTCTCCGTTCTCCGTGAGCTGAAAGCAAAGGCAGATATATTCAGCAAAAACAGAAACAGCGCTTACTATGTACTGTTTTCAAAATCGGGATTTACCGAAGCAGTAATAAATGAAGCGAAATCCGACAGCAGTATTATGCTTGTGGACTTGAATGAGCTTATGAATTTCTGATATAATAACACACCGCCTGACTGTCAGCACAAATGACAATCTGGCGGTTATCTTTTTCTCTGCCTGAGAGAGAATAAAATTTTTTCATTCCAAGTGAAAAAGATACGTACCTGCGTACCAAGGAAATGAAAATCCGAGCTTGCAGGGTACGTATGTATGTAGCGTTTTAAACTGAAATGAAAATTTTTTCAGATTGAATAAGCTCTGTTTTTCCCGAAGCAGAGCTAAGGACGCACTTATATACCATCTTCGATAGTATGTGCGATCTGCGAGGCTTTCTTGAAAAAGTTCATCATTCATTTTTGCAAACTCAGCGAAGAGCAAGCATAGCCTGTGTAGCTAAACTTCATCATTTTTGCCACCTCCCCTTTTCGTGAAAAGTCAGATAGCAAGCAATGACTTCGTGTACACACAGTCGCTTTTTTGCGAACTATGCTTTCTGCAACTTCGTTGACAGCAAGCATAGCATTTGTCTATACACTCTCCTATTTTCTCCGAAAATCGTTAGTGTCTACAAACGCAAAAACTTGTTGGGAGAACCCAAACCCCTTGACAGAAATCTCGCTTTCGCTTGATTGAAAGACAGATGAAAAAATATTTTCTCATAAAAATAGTCGTTGTCCCGAAAACGAAACAACGACTATGATATAATTATAATTACAGGGCGTTTTGAAATATTTTCGGGAAAGAGGTTTACGATAACAGGTGCGTAACAAAACGGAGCATTGAAAATTATTCTATCCATTCAAATTCCACATAATCAACCTCTGCGTCAAGAATTATATATCCGCCAGAGTATAATTTTGTGATTATAGAACAGTAACCAACATTATGATAAAGGTATTCCAACTTGATTTCGTTAGTTGCAAGAGATGTAAGTTTACAATTATCAATGTTTTTATAATATCCGTTTGAAGTAAAAATCTTTACAGGCTTGTGCCACTTGTAAACAGAAAAACTTTCTTCATCAACAAGATGATATGGAGTGTTATAATGTTAAATCTGTCAATAAAAAAAACTAAACGCAAAAGAAATTGAAAATGCATTAAACCTTGTCTGGAAAGTATTTATGGAGTATGAAGCGCCAGACTACACACAAGAGGGCATAGATGAATTTTGTAGAAGCATTCACGATAAGAGCTACCTTTCTATGCTATCCATATATGGCGCATTTTCAAATGAGGAATTAGTCGGTGTTATCGCTACAAGAAATGGTGGAAAACATATTGCGCTGTTTTTTGTAGATGGAAAATATCATCGCCGAGGTATCGGAAGGCGGTTATTCCAAATGGTGCAAACGGATAAAATGACTGTAAATTCATCTCCCTATGCTGTTGCTATATATCACAAACTTGGATTTAGAGATACGGATGCGGAACAGGTTGTAAATGGCCTAAGATTTATTCCGATGGAACTTCAATAATATCCTTATTTGTAATATTTATACAGCATTCAATAAGGGGCTTGCCCCGTCATTTAACGTGGCAAGGGTTGGCTTTGCCAACCTGCCATTCAGTAGGGGATTGTATCCCCTACTGAATGGTAAATGGAACCCGCCGCCTAAGAGGCGGGGGACATCTTGCCTAAGTTATAGCCTTAAGTTTTGAACCAGTTTGCCCACAGGGGGAATAAATAACTTTTTATGCCGGATATCGCTGAGTTGCGCTTGATTTTTTTCCGCGAATGTGATATACTCAAAGCATAAGACAAATACTGACAAACGGGGTATTTATTATGACAAAGTATTATCTTTGGCTTGTGCAGCTTTTTCAGCCGGCAAACCCGCAAATTCACCATGTATTGCAGCATTATGGCAGCGCGGAAACGGCTTATCTCGAGATTTCCGGCGGCGATACCTCTATGCTGGGGGAAGCGCAGCTTGGCTGCCTTGACGGCGCGGCTCTTGATAAAGCTGAAAGCGTTGAGCAATACTGCGCCGCAAACGGTATTGATATAATAACCATTGCCGATAAAGCATATCCCACGCTGCTGAAAGAAATCTATAATCCGCCTGTACTTCTGTTCTGCCGCGGAAGCTTGTCCTGCCTTGAAAATCTTTGCATAACAGTTGTTGGCGCGCGGAATATTACGCCATATATCGCAAAGCTTTGCACGCTTGTTTCGGGCAGCCTTGCAAAAGCGGGGGTTACCGTTGTAAGCGGAATGGCGCGCGGCGTGGACTTTGCGGCTCACAGCGCCTGCATACGCGCAGGGAAGCCGACTGTCGGTGTGCTTGCCTGCGGTATTGATTATGATTATCCAAAAAACAGCGGCGAAACTCGCAGGCGCATTGTGGCTAACGGCGGCGCATATATCACGGAGCTTTTCCCAAAGGCTAACCCCTCGCGTGAGTATTTCCATGCAAGAAACCGCATACTTGCGGGGCTTTCAAGCGGCACTGCGGTATTTCAAGCGGGCGCGGAAAGCGGCTCGCTGATTACGGCGGGATATGCCGTTGATGAAAACCGCGATGTTTTCTGCGTTCCCCCGCCCGATGTTTTTGACCCGCGCTATTGCGGCGTGGTAAGTCTTTTGCGTGACGGAGCAATTTCCATTTACAATCACGATGACATTCTGAGCAGATATATTCAAAACTTTTGACGAATAACTTAGGCAAGATGTCCCCCGCCTCTTAGGCGGCGGGTTCCATTTACCATT
>CAZLBL010000091.1:0-6710 GCA_964557825.1 uncultured Ruminococcus sp. | reverse complement strand
CAAACGCGTGCAAAAATTTGTTTTGTAACTTATTGATTTTCAGTAAACGCACCCATAAGGTGGTTTATAAGGGCAAAGCCGCTACTTTTTCCTCTTTTTTGATAGGTTATCATAGGTTTTTATGAGTTGTAATGGGGGTAGCATAGGGCAAAGCCCGTTATTTTTGCTTGATGTTGTCTACTTTTGGGGTATAACAAATAGGCATAAGTCATTTTATAACTTATGCCAACTTGTCTTAACTTATTCTCTAACCTATTAAACTATAAAAGAAAAAGGTTATGCTTGTATATTAAATTTTATCTTTAATTTTTCTATCATATCTGCCGTCATCTTAGGCAAATCATATTCTGGTTTAAAGCCCCATTCTTCTCTTGCGCAAGTGTCGTCCATCCAATTCGGCCAAGAGTCCGCTATGGATTGTTTTACAGGCTCTACTTCGTAAGTCATTTTGAAATCAGGGTAATGCTTTTTTACCTCGTTATATATTTCTTCCGGGTCAAAGTGCATAGCCGTAACATTGAAGGAGTTTCTATGTTTAAGTTTAGAAGCATCGGCTTCCATAATGTTTATTGCTGCGTTGAGAGCATCGGGCATATACATCATATCCAAAAGAGTGCCTTTTTTCAACGGGCAAACAAAATCCTCACCCTTTACGGCTGCATAATAAATATCCACAGCGTAGTCTGTTGTGCCACCACCCGGGGGGGTAACATAGGATATCAAACCGGGAAATCTAACGCTTCGGGTATCAACTCCAAAACGTTTGAAATAATAATCTCCCAACAATTCTCCCGTTACTTTGGTTACTCCATATATGGTTTGAGGTCTTTGTATTGTGTCTTGAGGTGTGCCGTCCAAAGGTGTATTGGGACCAAAGGCACCTATGGAAGACGGAGTAAATAAGGCACATTTTTTCTCTCTTGATACTTCCAAACAGTTAATTAATGCCCCCATACCTACATTCCAACCAAGCATAGGATTTTTTTCTGCCGTAGCTGACAAAATAGCAACCAAATTATAGATAGCATCAATATTATGTTTTTCTACCACTTCGGCTATTTGTTTTGCATCACAAGCGTCTACTTTGCCCGTTGGACCGGTTTCTTGAATAGCGTTGGTTAATCTTTCTGGGTTTAAATCTGTGGCAACAACATTTGCTCCGCCATATACTTCACGCAATCTCATTGTAAGTTCAGAGCCTATCTGTCCTCCGGAACCTAAGACTAATATCTTTTTCATTTTCCAAAATTGAATGTTATGTATTAAACAATACGTTTATCTTTACTCTAATTTTTTTGCAAAAATACAACTATTTGTAAAAATCACTTATCTTTATAAAAAAAATTCTATTTGAAAAATAGTTTACTTTTATCCTCAAAGCAAAGAAATATGCTATTTCTGGAATAATCTTATAATCCGCTAAGAATAAAAAGTTTATGCGGAAAGTTTAAGAACGAGGTAATGAGTTGGCAACTGTTCTGATTTCTACATACTTGCGTGATTTGCATTGATGTACAACTCATCTTGGAACAAAGGTACAACTTTTTTATGAACGAGCAAAAGGACGGTGCATTTTTCATTATTATAGGGCAATATTTGATTCGGTCTATCATTAATCTGCGATATATGAGTTTGCCGATTCCGTCATTCGCCCCTTTCCTTTGCTCGTCTGCGAAGGTAGTACAATAGCCCTTGAAAGTTGAAAGGTCGAGGCGGCAAGCCGTTTCGGTCGGAATCTTCCTCCTACGGAGAGTATTCAGCCCGAAAACCTTTCTCCTTTCAATGTCTGTACTCGGAAATGCAGACGGCAACGGAAATGAACGACTGACGAAAATGTAGATAAAAATAAACAGACAGCATACAAACGGATTCTTACATTGATAACCCATTTGTATGCTGTTCTCGTTTCTATCCATAGGGGCATTATTATGCTACTGATGAATATAGGGCAAGCGGAAAATTTCACTCCCTCCAAAAATATAGTCGGTTTATCCGCTGCCACTCATTAAATGCTTGCCGTTGTACTCCCGTTTCAACGCTTGCTCTATCTCACTTTGTTTATACAGGACTTTGCCACCAAGCACATAGTAAGGCAATGTGCCATTGCTGCGGTATTCGCTCAATGTCCTTCGGCTGACTTTAAGCATATATGCCACCTCCTTGTCGCATAGATACTCATCATCGTTTGGTAAGACTGTCTCGTCTTCTGGCATACTATCAAGAATTTCCGATAGTTGGTCGATACTCTCGTGAATGGACTGCATCCACGCATCGTCTTTGGTTCGCATTTCTTGATACATAGTTCAAATGGTTTTATTGTTATACATTGATTAGATTTCTCGCCCTTTCCATTTGGCTTCTTTTCGTCTGTCCTCTACCTTAGTGATGATGCTATCCACATCTTCGGGTAGGTAGTAGGTGCGATTGCCGATTTTGGTATAGGCAAGCGTTCCATTATCACGCAAGGTTTGTAATGTTCGCTTGCTTATCTTCAACCTCTGACAAACATCCTGATGGTCGAGCCAATTGTTTGTCTTTTTCTTTCCCCCCTTGACAACGGGTGAGTTTGATACTCGCAGAATGAACTGCTCAATCTTCGTGGCAAATTCCTCGAATGCCTTTCGCTCAAAAATTATCAATTCCATACTCTTTTGTTTTATTTTATTTCAATTGTTTTTCTTGTTCGCACTGCTAAATAAGGAAGAGATTCTCATACTTCAATGGCACTAACCATAGGTGTCATTCCTTGTCATTTTGTTTCATCATAGACACGATAATCAGCCATTGAAATAGGCTCCATTAATAGCAAATCCTTTACATCATCAAAATTCCAACTAGAGAATTCGCTTTTCTGAATATTATTTTTTCTGGCAGCTTCTTCGAGTAATTGAATCTGAGGTGAGTGCCCCTTTGCTTCTATACTCCATAAATTTAATTCAGCAAACAAGTCATTGTGACTAGTTTCAAGAAGCATTAATTTGAGAAGAATAAATCTGTTCTCCATAGTATTACTACCATTCAAAGACAATAACTGAGAACGTATTTCAAACGCATTTAGAAATCTTTTTATTAACCTTGGATTTCTATTTAATGAACGGCTAATGGAATGCGTACAATGTGCCATAAATGGTATAATTTTATTTAACTCTTCATCTGTATTTATACCATCTAACTGTTTGATATTTCCCCATCCATATCCTTCGAACTTATGTTCAATAATATATTTCTGAAAGTCCATATGAACTTTTTTAAAATCTTCTTCTGAAAGCATTGACTGGCAAAATAGCAATGTGATATAAGACTCAACCTCTTGATCACTTAATTTGGGAATATTATATGGAATTTGAATAAACTTATCCATATAGTCTTCACCAATACTACGACCTCCACCTCTTCTTCTTTCAATGCCAATTTTCTCCCCATATTGTCTTTTAATTGCCTCCGATACAATACTTTGATCTGCTGCAATGACAAATGCGGTATTCTCAACATTTAGAAATAATTTTATTGCCTCCAAATTTTCAATTATGTGTTCAGGCAAACAACGATCAAGGTCATCAATTAAAATAACAATACGTTCACGACCTGTCGCCTCTATCAACGACTTAAAACTATCACGAAATTCTCTGACAGCAGAAAACTGTTCGGTATTTATATGTGTATTAAAAGCTTCTTTTATAAATTCTTCGGCATCTTCTCCTGTTATCTTCTCTAGTAATTCTTTTCTCTTATCCTCTGTATTAAAAGAAGCAAAGAATGAAATAAGACTAGGAACAAATGAAGCACCTCCTGTAGCATATGCCATTGCCGCAGGTGCTAAGACGTTCTTTACAGACCATAGAAGAGTGCGCATTGAAAAGATTTTATTCTTTACAGTTTTGGCAGCCTTCTTTACGGTTTCTTTCAAATCTCCAGTGAAACACCTACTATTTTCCAAATTTTCTACAATACCTTGTATTAATGCCATTTTCGCATCATCAAAGCTTTCAAAACTCCATCCATCAAAATATATAACAACGGAAGTTTCTTTTGAATCAGCATCCTTTTCAATCATTTCTTTTAAGATTTTAAGGGTGCTAGATTTTCCACTTCCCCAATCGCCATAAAGACCTATTGTTACAGGGAGATTCTTCTCCTGCATTACTATATTTTTTAGAAGATTTGCATGGACTGTATAGCCAAGTAAATCTTTTGATGTTTCAACGTCCGACCACATATCGATATTAAGTTTTTTCTGTTATTTTTATAAGCAATTCCACAATCAAATGATTATAAATGCCTTATTCTGTAAACAAATCGTCAAGTACCACTTCACTCTGTACATTACCGCTATACATATTCTTCTTCAAACCGTATGTAGTAACAAAGGTTTGATGTAGTGCTTTACGCGTTTTGGTTGCAGAGCGGAACAATTCTGCCCGTTCACGCAGATGCTCATCGTATTGTTTTGTGATTTCAAATTCGCCCTGTGAGAATTTCATTTCACAGAGATTGATAGTTTGGTCTCTACGGTCAATCAATAGGTCTATTTGAGCTCCTTCACCTTTCCACCCGCAAATATCACTTTGTACTCCAATTATACCAAGTTTTTGTTTTATTTGGCGAATATGATGTAGGGCTAACTGCTCAAAAGAGTAGCCGCTCCACGCTCTACGAGATGGGGAGTCAATCATATTTTGCCAATGATTTTCATCCTGCCCTCGATAGCCTTTGACATAACGCAAATGAAATAATGTAAACAAGTCTGTTAGTTGATATATAGTTCCTCGCTCTGTTTTGCCAAACGCCGTATATTGACGAATGAAATCACAGTCGCACAAATTTCGTAGAGCCTTTGTTAAAGCTCCTCCATCATCAATCTTTGTAGTTGCCATAATTTCAGCACGAGTTAATCCTGTGGCTTTATTTGCCAATGCTTCAATAATTTGCTTATGGAGTGTTGCCTCGTTAAACAGCGATCGAAACAAAAAGTTATATTCTCGCGATAGTGGTGCATTTTGTACAAAGAATAGATTATCCACATTTTGAGTTAAGCTCTTGTCTCGTTCAAGCATTTGCAAATAAAGAGGTGTACCACCAAGTATCATGTAACATTCGGCTATCTGATAACGATTCCATTTAATACCTCTAGATAAGAGGTATTGCTCTGTTTCATACAATGTGAAAGGAGCAAGGTAGATACTTCGTGTAGTTCTATTATACAAACCACCTTTATCAGAAAGCACATTCTCACGCATCCAAGTGGTTGCACTTCCACATACAATAAGTTTCAAACGGTTATTTGTTGCACCCCATGAATTCCAAAAGAACTCAAAAGCTTTAATGAATCGGCTTTTTTGAGTGTCCATCCATGGTAATTCATCGAGGAAAACTACAATTGGGTCATCTCCATTTATGGATTCAAGATATTCACGCAATTGAGCAAATGCATCAAACCAATCTTTAGCTAGTTTCCATTTGCGTCCCGAATAATACTCTAACTGACGATTGAACTCACCAAGTTGTTCTTTCTTTGTGCCTTGATAAATTCCTGTCGAATAAAAATGGAATGTGTCATTAAAATATTGACGAACAAGGAAAGTCTTGCCGATACGACGTCTTCCATAAATCGCAATCAATTCCGGTGACTTTGACTCGATACGCTGACGTAATATTTCTTGCTCAACACTTCTTCCTATTATAGTATCTGCCATATTGAAGTAATTTGTTTTATCTTTGACAAAGGTAAGAAAAGTTTTTGATTCCTTGTCGGTAACTCTATTATTTTTTGATTTACCGACACAAAATATTATATCTCTTGCAAAGCTAGAACATACAATGTTCCTGTGAATTTGCAACTATCAAATTCAGCTATAGTCAATTGTGTAATTACTATCCAATAATATAAACAAGTTGACTCTGTTCTCTTTTCGTTGGCACAAACACTCCAATACCTTTTGCCTTATCCTACTTGCTTCGTATGTATTCAATAGAAATGCAAGGGCAATGACCACTTCAAGATTGTAGAATGTTGCCCAACTTTTAGGGGTTGCTAAATCGTACCGTTGAGTAGTCGCAGGGCAAAATGTTTCACTCTTGTATATCGCCTTAATGGTGGCTCGGAGTGTCGGGGCGATTACCCCGAACAACTCCACCAATTCCATTTCAGACATCCAAACACTATTGCTTGGAATATTCACCTTACCGCTTTCGTTGATTGTTATAATTGCTCGTTCCATAGTTACATTGCTATAGAGATTTCACTAAACGATTGATTAAGCCTGTTACCGAACATTGTCAAATCCTTGTCGATTTTCTCTGTGGTTATCTTTGCATACTTCTGTGTCGTGGTAATGTTCGTATGCCCCAATACTCGGCTTACACTCTCAATGGGGACTCCCTTACTTAGAGCAAGCGTAGCAAATCCATGACGTGTACAATGGAATGAAATATCCTTCGTAATCCCACACTCTTTTATCATCTTCTTCAACGGTTTACAGATATTCCAATAGTTGAGATTCGGAAATACCAACTTATTCTCTTGAAATCTCTCATATCGTTTGATTATCTGCAATGGAATATCTAACAACTTCACTTGGAAATTGACCTTTGTTTTGTGTCGCTTCGATAATATCCACTTCTCACCGTTAATCTCTACAATGTCATCGGTAGTCAGTTCCTTAATATCCACGAACGATAAGGCTGTGAAACTTGCAAACACGAACAGGTCT
>CAZLBL010000090.1:0-6857 GCA_964557825.1 uncultured Ruminococcus sp. | reverse complement strand
AAAATATGTACGAGCCGTTATCGCTGCCCGAATACACAGGCGGGCGTTCAATATAAAAACCATAGCCAAGTCCTATGCAGTCCGCGCCGTCTGTGCTTATGCAAAAAAGCGGGGCTTTTCCGCCTGCAACCCTGCCAAGGTCGATAAATGCGGCGATAACCGCCAGCAGCATAACGGCGGCGATTATTATCGGGATAATTTTCTTTTTGACCATGGCGCGCCTCCTTACAGAATAGCCATACAATCCCCAAAGGAAAAAAACCTGTACTCGTTTTCCACAGCGGTTTTATATGCGCGCAGGGTGTTTTCTCTGCCCATAAATGCGCTGACAAGCATAATCAGCGTGGATTCTGGCAGGTGGAAATTGGTGATAAGTCCGTCAATCACCTTGAACTTATAGCCCGGATATATGAATATTCCCGTGTCTGCGGAGCAGGCGCTCACCCTGCCGTCGGCAGACATTCCTGCGGCGCTTTCCAGCGTGCGGCAGGAGGTGGTTCCAACCGCGATAACGCGCCCGCCGCGCGCTTTGCATTCGGCAATTTTCCTTGCGGTTTCTTCGGGTACAGAAAAATGCTCAACGTGCATTTTGTGGTCAAGAATATTATCCTCCTTGACAGGACGGAACGTGCCAAGACCAACGTGCAGCGTTACATACGCCGTGTCAACGCCCTTGGCGGCAAGCTTATCAAACACCCCCTGCGTGAAATGCAGACCCGCCGTAGGCGCTGCGGCAGAGCCTGTTTCACGGCAGTAAATGGTGTTGTAGCGGTCTTTTTTTTCAAGCTTTTCGGTAATATAAGGCGGCAGCGGCATTTGTCCTATGCGGTCAAGGATATCAAAAAAATCGCCCTCAAACGCAAAACGGACAATTCGGTTGCCCTCTTCAACGGTTTCAAGAACCTCGCAGGAAAGATTTTCCGGAAAATCAACCACCGCGCCCGATTTAAGCTTTTTTCCCGGGCGAACCAGAGTTTCCCAATCGGTAAGAGAACGGCGCTTAAGCAGCAGCAGCTCTACCGCCGCGCCCGTGCCGCGTTTTGTTCCGTAAAGGCGGGCAGGGAATACCTTGCTGTCGTTCATAACCAGCAGGTCGCCTTTTTGCAGGTAGTCGCATATATTGTAGAAACGGTCGTGTGTTATTTCGCCTGTTTCGCGGTTTGCCACCATAAGGCGGGAGTTGTCGCGCGGCTCTGCGGGGGTCTGCGCTATAAGCCTTTCGGGCAGGTCGTAATAAAAATCTGATTTAAGCATATATATTCTCCATTCTTGGATTGCTGTAAAATATTCCTGCGGCTGAAAATCCGCTATTGCATAACTATAATGAATATTGTATCACATCTGCGCTGTCTTTTCAATTGACATATCACAACAATTTCAACAAAATACAGGTCGAATTTTGATAATATTTAGCTGAATAGCAATTGACAAGAGTGCATAGTATGTGTTAAAATATAACTGAATGATAGAGGCGCGGGACGATAAGTAGCCCCCTTATTTTCAGAGTTGGTCTTTATAAAATTTGTGTGCGGATATGCCGAAAAGGTGTGCGCAGCAGCTTGTTAAGACAGGTTCTGGGGTTGACGGAAACCAAAGGGTCGCGAAAGGCTAACCGCCGAAGAGTGCATATTCCGCCGTGTGTATTTCTGGTCGTATATTGAACAAGTATACGATTGTCATCGACATTGTCTGATGGAGAGCTATCTTATTATTTCTTGATGAAATAAGCTTTACCTGAACCAAGCCGATGACATTCTTTCATCGGCTTTTTATTTATAGGCAAATAAAAAATCAACAGCGTCCGAAAACTCGGACAGGAAAGGAAACTGGTATGAAAAAGTATAATGTCGGTATTATTGGCGCAACGGGTATGGTAGGTCAGCGTTTTGCAACGCTGCTGGAAAATCACCCGTGGTTCAACGTGGTTGCCCTTGCGGCTTCTCCCCGTTCCGCAGGCAAGACCTATAAAGAGGCTGTGGGAAACAGATGGTACATGGATACCCCGATGCCCGCGGCTATGGCTGATATAATAGTTAAGGACGCTTCCGCAGATGTTGAGGAAATTGCAGGCATGGTTGATTTCGTTTTCTGCGCGGTTGATATGAAGAAGGACGAAATAAAGGCTCTTGAGGAGCGTTATGCAAAGGCTGAATGCCCTGTAATGTCCAACAAC
The DNA here is from genome assembly GCA_964557825.1 of uncultured Ruminococcus sp. GTDB lineage: Bacteria > Bacillota > Clostridia > Oscillospirales > Ruminococcaceae > CAG-115. Next base: position 4,684 of record CAZLBL010000090.1, on the reverse strand, counting down.
TCAGCACACCGCTTTACAGATGACGTCCCCATGATTATCCCCGAAATCAACGATGACCACATGGCTATTGTTGAAGCGCAGAAGGCTCGCCTTGGCACAAAGCGCGGCTTTATCTCGGTTAAGTCCAACTGCTCTATCCAGAGCTATGTTCCCGCGCTTTCTCCGCTGAGAAAGTTCGGCATAAAGGACGTTCTTGCCTGCACATATCAGGCAATTTCCGGCGCAGGAAAGACCTTTGAAACATGGCCCGAAATGGTTGACAACCTTATCCCCTATATCGGCGGCGAGGAAGAAAAGTCCGAGCAGGAGCCGCTTAAGGTCTGGGGCGAAATCAAGGACGGAAAGATTGTAAAGGCGCAGTCCCCCTCAATCACAACACAGTGCCTGCGCGTACCTGTTTCCAACGGTCATTTTGCGGCAGTGTTTGTAAGATTTGAAAACAAACCCTCCAAGGAAGAAATACTTAAAATCTGGAAGGAGTTCAGCGGCGTTCCGCAGGAGCTTCAGCTTCCCTCCGCTCCCAAGCAGTTCCTCAACTATTTTGAGGAGGACAATATGCCGCAGGCAAAGCTTCACAGAAATCTTGAAAACGGCATGGCTGTTTCCATCGGCAGACTGCGCGAGGATACACAGTACGATTACAAGTTTGTTTGCCTTTCACACAACACGCTGAGAGGCGCTGCAGGCGGCGCTGTGCTTATGGCAGAGCTGTATGCGGCAAAGGGCTATTTTGACTGATTTGTCTGCCATTGAGCGGACAGATTGACCACGACCATTTGAGGTATTTATTATGAGTAATACAATTTTCACAGGCGCTGCCTCCGCTATCGCTACACCCATGTTTGCAGACGGTGCAATCAATTACGATGAGTTTGGCAGAATGATTGATTTCCAGATAGAAAACGGCATTGACGCCATTGTGGTATGCGGAACAACAGGCGAAGCTGCCACAATGACCGATGAGGAGCATATCGAGGCTATCCGTTATGCAATACAACGTGCGGCAAAGCGCGTGCCGATTATCGCGGGTACGGGCAGCAATGATACGGGCTATGCGGTTGAGCTTTCAAAGGAAGCGCAGAGGATTGGCGCAGACGCGCTGCTTCAGGTTACGCCTTACTACAACAAGACCTCGCAGAGGGGGCTTGCAAAGCATTTCCTTACAATTGCGGACGCGGTTGATATCCCGATTATTCTGTACAATGTTCCTTCAAGAACGGGAGTTAATATTTCGATCGACTGCTACAAGGAGTGCGCACAGCATAAAAACATTGTTGCCACCAAGGAAGCCAGCGCAAACATGAGCCTGATTATGCAGATTGCGGCTTATACCGACCTTGACATATATTCGGGCAATGATGACGAGGTGCTTCCTGCGCTTTCGATAGGCGGCAAGGGCGTTATCTCGGTAACGGCAAACGTTCTGCCAAAGGAGAAGCATGACGAGGTTATGCTGTATCTTGAGGGCAAGCACAGCGAGGCGCTTGAAATAGCAAAGAAGCTGCTGCCGCTTGACAAGGCTATGTTTATGGACGTGAACCCCATTCCCGTTAAAGAGGCGCTTAATATCATGGGCTTTAAGGCGGGCGAGTGCAGACTTCCGCTGTGCCGTATGAGCGACGCGCAGATTGCGGCGCTTACAGCAGAGATGGAAGCTTTTGGACTTGTTGGCAAGATGAAGTAAACCGAATTTATGCCGCGCAGATAGTGCATAATATTTGTGCGGCATTGCTTTAGACAGCGTGAAAAATCCGCAATGGCGGCGCTGTCGGCGAAAGGACGTAAAAGCATGACAAATATTGCAATAACAGGCGCTTGCGGCAAGATGGGCAGGGTTATCGCGGATATATGCGCCGCGCGGACGGACTGCCGTATTATCGCAGGCATAGACCTTAAGGCTGAGCAGTACGCGGATTTCCCCGTGGTGGAAAAGGTGTTTGACCTGCCCGAAAAGCCTGATGTTATTATAGATTTTTCACACCCCTCGGCGCTGCCCGACCTGCTTAATTACGGCAAGATGAACGGCGTTCCGTTGGTGCTTGCAACAACGGGCTATTCCGATGAGGAAAGGGCGCAGATTACAGCAGCCTCGGCGCAGATACCAGTGTTCTTCACGTTCAATATGTCGCTTGGAATAAATCTGCTGGTTGAGCTTGCCAGAAAGGCGGCGCAGGTGCTTGGCGGCCAGTTTGACATTGAGATTGTGGAAAAGCACCATAATCTCAAAAAAGACGCGCCCTCGGGCACTGCCATAATGATTGGCGAAGCGATAAACGCCGAGCTTGACAACACAAAGCATTTTGTTTATGACCGTCACAGCGTGCGCAGGGAGCGCGGCGCGGACGAGATAGGAATGCACGCAATTCGCGGCGGAACTATCGTGGGCGAGCATGATATTATATTCGCGGGACGCGACGAGGTTATCACACTGTCGCACAGCGCGCAGTCGAAAGAGGTTTTTGCCGTTGGCGCGGTAAACGCCGCAGTTTTCCTTGCAGGCAGGACTGCTGCAGGAATGTACGCAATGTCCGACCTGATACAGGAAAGCTGATTGCAGTATACTAAGGAGATTTTATTATGAGCATAACCGTAACCGAAAATATTTCCGCTGTTACCTTCAATAATGTTCCACTTTATAAGACTATTATGGAGGATACGCTTGCAGCCGTTGCTGCGGCTGATATCAACATAGACATGATATCCATGACCGCGCCCATGTCAGAGCGCTTCGGCTTTGGCTTTACGCTTAGCGATGACGATATGCCGCGCCTGCTTGCCGCAATGAAGCAGCTTAAGGATAAGCACGGCATTACCCCTATGATAAACAGCGGCAACCGCAAAATTGTAATCAAGACAAGCGAGATGGAAGCGCAGGCAGGCTTTGCGGCGAAGGTGTTTAATATGCTTAACCGCATTGACGCTATGATTTTGCTGATAACAACCGGCGTTGACGAGATATCCGTGCTTATACGCGAGGCGGACGCTGACGCGGCTGTAAGCGGTCTGGAGGAAATGCTGAAATGATTGGCTTTATTTCTGCGGCGGCAACGGCAGAGGCTGCTGACGAAATAACTCTTGGCGAGCAGATGAACGAGCTTCTGGAAAAGCCGGAGGAGGCTTTGGATAAGATAGGAGATTTTTTCGGCACGCTGCTTGACGGGATAGTTCGCGCTATACCTACGGTTATATTTTCTGTTGTTATACTTATTGTAGGGCTTATCGCGTGCAAATTTGCGCTTTGGCTGATATCCAAGGGTCTTGACAAGACAAAGGTTGACCTTACTGCGGCAAAGTTTCTTAAGCAGTGTATCAAGATAATTCTGTATGTGCTGCTGCTTATCGTGGTGCTGTCAATGCTTGGTATTCCCACTACCTCTATAATTACTGTTATAGGCACGGCAGGCGTTGCTATTGGTCTTGCGCTTCAGGACAGCCTTTCAAACGTTGCGGGCGGCTTTGTGCTGATGATTACAAAGCCGTTCAAGATTGGCGATTATATAATAATCAACGGCGTTGAGGGAACTGTTGCACAGATATCCATTGTACATACAAGGCTTGATTCAGGCTCAAATCAGGCGATATTTATCCCAAACGGGCAGGCGGTCAATGCCACCGTTGTAAACAACTCCGCCAACGATACGCGCCGTGTTGACCTTGTTTTCTCCATATCCTATGATGACGATTACGACAAGGCGCGCGGGATTTTGCTTGATATACTTGAAAGCAATCCCAAGGTGCTTAAAACTCCCGCGCCGACAGTCCGCATGAAGGAGCATGGCGCAAGCGCGATTGTGATAGCCGTTCGCCCGTGGTGTGCAACGGAAAACTATTGGGACGTTTATTTTGAAACCACCGAGGCGGTTCGCCGCGCGTTTATCGAGAACAATATCTCGATACCATACGACCAGCTTGATGTTCATGTGATTAAGGATTAATACAAATAAAAATGGCGCTGTAAAAAGCGCCATTTTTATTTTGGCAGGCGGAGTTAGTGGCTGCTGAACAAGCATTGCGGCTGATTAAGCGCGGGTGATTTTCACCGCCGTATATTGCCGCGCGTGAAGCTTCACCGTGAATTTTCCCTTAAAGCAGCCTGCGTTCTCAACTGTCATATTCCATGTGTCGATAATTTGGACATTGTAATAATTTTCGTCGTCAAAATAATAATCGCGTGAGGAGGGGCGCATGAAGCTGTAATAAAACAGATAATACCCGCCCTGTCCGTTTTCGGGAACACCGCACACCTCGTCCCACGCGGCATTGCCGGGCTTAAGCCGCATTTCGGGGATATCCTGTGTTACGCTGCGCAAAAAAGCAATTCGCTGCGCGCTTTGCCCGCGCAGAATACCGCCGTGCGACCACCACAGGATATTTTCATCGCACAGATATGTTTCGCCATGCCCAGGGTAGCCGCCGCGGCAGACTGCCTCCCAGAACCTGCGCGTCATTTCCTCGGCGGTAATGTTGCCCCAGCCGTGCGGAATATCGCCCTCATAGGCTATTTCGTCAAGCACAATTGGCTTTTGGAAGCGTTCGCGCCATTCGTTGACTAATTCCGAGGATTTATATAAATCCTGCCGCTGAATGCTGCAATGAGTTATCTGTTCTTGTCAAGCAAAATTGTAACAGTTCCCCCAAAATCAAGCCGAGCGTTTCTGCCAAGGAGTAAGACCGTTATTGAACG
>CAZLBL010000089.1:0-6957 GCA_964557825.1 uncultured Ruminococcus sp. | reverse complement strand
GCAAAGCCAACCCTTGCCACGTTAAATGACGGGGCAAGCCCCTTATTGAAATTCCCGCGCACCCGTCTATTGCGGCGGCAATCAGCAGAACCGTAAAGAATTTCTCGGCGCTGTACGGGCAGCGGAATAAACCGCTTGTTTCAAAGCCGAACAGCCGTTCATGCTCGCTGTTGTCTGACTGAATTTTTGTTGAAGCCATAAATCATCACCTCAAGCTTGTTTTAGCATAAACGACATTATTTTTCAACATAAATATTTATTTTTTTGCATATTGGCGCGGATAATTTTCCGTTTGCAAAAAAAGTTGCCGGCGGTCTTGTTTGGCATGATATTCCGCTTGACATTGCGGCGTATATATGGTATTATATTAAGGAAGGAAATACACAATCTTGGTTGGCACGGTGCAATCGTCATTGGCGTCAACCTGTGACTGAATGAATAAACCAGCCGCAGCGGAAGAAAGATAAACCGCGCGGACGAAAGGAAGTATATATGAGTTGGTTTGAAGAAGAATGGAAGAATTTTGTTCCTGGCAAATGGAGCAGTAACGGAATTAATGTCCGCGACTTCATACAGAGGAACTACACGCTTTATGATGGGGACGAAAGCTTCCTTACAGGCGCTACCGAGGCTACAAAAAAGCTGTGGACGCAGGTTATGGAGCTTTCCGCAAAGGAGCGTGAAGCAGGCGGCGTGCTTGATATGGATACAGATATTGTTTCTACTATCACATCGCACGGCGCGGGATATCTCTCGCGCGACCTTGAGCAGATTGTAGGCTTCCAGACGGATAAGCCGTTCAAGCGTTCGCTTCAGCCGTTCGGCGGTATCAGAATGGCGCAGGCTGCCTGCAACGAGTATGGCTACGAGGTAAGTGAGGATATAGTCAAGATTTTCACCGAGTACAGAAAAACCCATAATCAGGGCGTTTTTGACGCATATACGCCCGAAATGCGCCTTGCAAGACGTTCCGCAATTATCACCGGACTTCCCGACGCCTACGGCAGAGGTCGTATTATAGGCGATTACCGCAGAATTGCGCTGTACGGCGTTGATATGCTTATAGAGGACAAAAAGCAGCAGCTTGCAACCGCGCCCAAGCGTATGACCGCAAAGAATATCCAGCTGCGCGAGGAGCTTTCCGACCAGATTAAGGCGCTTAACGACCTTAAAAAGCTTGGCGAAATATACGGCTTTGATATCTCCAGACCCGCAAAGAACGCCAAGGAGGCTATCCAGTGGCTGTATTTTGGATATCTTGCGGCTGTAAAGGAGCAGAACGGCGCGGCGATGTCGCTTGGCAGAACCTCAACCTTCGTTGATATCTATATCCAGCGTGACCTTGAAGCGGGGCTTATCACCGAGCAGCAGGCGCAGGAATATATCGACCACTTCATCATGAAGCTGCGCCTTGTAAAGTTTGCAAGAACCCCCGAATACAACGAGCTTTTCTCCGGCGACCCCACATGGGTTACAGAGTCCATCGGCGGCGTAAATATCGACGGCAAGCCGCTGGTTACAAAAACCTCGTTCAGGTATCTGCATACGCTGGACAATCTCGGTCCTGCGCCCGAGCCGAACCTTACCGTCCTGTGGTCGGTAAATCTTCCGCAGAAATTCAAGGAATACTGCGCTAAAATGTCGATAAAGACCTCGTCAATCCAGTATGAAAACGATGACCTTATGCGCGTTACACATGGTGATGACTATGCAATCGCCTGCTGCGTTTCTTCCATGAGAGTGGGCAAGGAAATGCAGTTCTTCGGTGCAAGAGCAAACCTTGCAAAGTGCCTGCTGTACGCAATCAACGGCGGTGTTGATGAGCGCCTTAAAATTCAGGTTGCGCCTAAGTACAGGGCTGTCGAGGGCGACTATCTGGATTACGATGATGTAATGGAAAAGTACGATACCATGATGGACTGGCTTGCGGAGCTTTATGTAAACACGCTTAACGTAATCCATTATATGCACGATAAGTACAGCTATGAAAAGCTTCAGATGGCGCTGCATGACCGCGAGGTAAAGCGTTATTTTGCAACGGGTATTGCGGGTCTGTCGGTTGTTGCGGACTCCCTTTCCGCAATCAAGTATGCAAAGGTAAAGTGCATACGCGATGAGGACGGAATTGTTGTTGACTATGAGGTTGAGGGCGATTTCCCCAAATACGGCAATAATGACGACCGTGTTGACAGCATTGCGGTAAACATAGTAGAAACCTTTATGGAGAAAATAAAGCGTCACCACACCTACCGTGACAGCGTACCCACCATGTCTATCCTCACAATCACTTCAAACGTTGTATACGGTAAAAAGACGGGCAACACCCCCGATGGAAGAAAGATGGGCGTTCCGCTTGCACCCGGCGCTAATCCCATGCACGGCAGGGATACTCACGGCGCGGCTGCTTCGCTTTCCTCGGTTGCAAAGCTTCCGTTCAAGTATGCGCAGGACGGCATTTCAAATACCTTCTCCATTGTTCCTGACGCGCTTGGAAAGGGCGGTCTGGCTATGCTGGAGGATATTGACTTCGACCTTGACATGACCGAGGAGGAGCTTAAGAGGGCTGCCGCCGATGAGCAGTAATGACGAGGCAAAAAAACTTGCCGCACTGCTTGACAAGCTGTGTGCAGACGGTTCGGGGCATATAAACGTCACCGCGGACGAAATTGCCTGCGATGGCGGATTTGACATCACGGAGCAGACGCAGAACAGCACGGATTGCTGCGGCGGAAATATGGCGTGCCGTATTCCAACGCTGCACAAGGGAATTGATGATAAGGAGGACTAATAAATGGATATGGATAATAACAAGCTTCAGGTAGACAATCTGGTTTCGCTGCTTGACGGCTATGCTATGAAGGGCGGACACCACCTTAATGTAAACGTGTTTACAAGAGAAACCCTGCTTGACGCTCAGGCTCACCCTGAAAAATATCCCCAGCTTACAATAAGGGTTTCGGGCTATGCGGTAAACTTCAACAAGCTTACCAAGGAGCAGCAGGACGACGTTATTTCAAGAACGTTCCATAAGATGATTTGAGGCAACACCGTACAAAGACTTGTACGCATCTTGCTCGAATCTTTTCCGTCAGCGCAATCTGCGTACAATCTTTGTGTGGTGTTGCCTTGATTTATTCTCGCCCTTGACTTTGCGCTTCAAGGGCGAGTTTGCATTGCGGCAGCGTCAAGCAATATCGTACTGATACAATGAAAACGGAGGTGTTCAGCCATAAAGGGTTATATTCATTCAACGGAAAGCTTCGGCACGGTTGACGGCCCGGGAATACGCTTTGTCGTGTTTATGCAGGGCTGTCCCATGCGCTGTAAATATTGTCACAATCCCGATACATGGAATACAAACGGCGGCAGGGAGGTAACCGTGCAGCAGCTTCTTGCAGAGTATGACAGCTGCGCCGAGTTCTACAAAAACGGCGGAATTACAGTAACAGGCGGCGAACCGCTTATGCAGGCGGAGTTTGTCGCCGAGCTTTTCAGTGCCGCAAAGCAGCGCGGTATTCACACCTGCCTTGACACCTCCGGCGTTACCTTTAATCCCGATAATGCAGGAAATATTGAAAGCGCGATAGCCTCAACCGACCTTGTAATGCTTGACATAAAGCATATCGACCACATAAGGCATAAGGAACTGACCGCCCACGGCAACGATAATATACTGCGCTTTGCACAGTGGCTGTCGGATAAGCGTGTGCCTATGTGGATAAGGCACGTTGTAGTCCCCGGCATAACCGATGACGCGGAAAGCCTTTACAGGCTAGGACGGTTTATCGGCGCGCTTAAAAGCGTAAAGGCGCTGGATATCCTGCCGTATCACGATATGGGCGTTTCAAAGTATGAAAAGCTTGGTATTGATTACCCGCTTAAAGGCGTTCCGCCCGCGGACAAGCAGCAGACGGAAGCGGCAAAGGCTGCCGTTATGCGCGGCATACGCGATGAAAGGTCGGGGAAAGCAGGGTGACGGCGCAATGAATTTCTATGGAATAACCCAGACTTCGCTTGGGGAATATTTCACGCAGCACGGCGAAAATCCCGCAAAAGCGGCAATTGTATTTGATGGAATATACCGCCGCAGGCTGACGGATTTTTCGCAGCTTGGTTTTTCTCGGCGCGTTACAGATATGCTGCGCCGCGATTTTCAGCTTTCCCTGCCCGATATTGCAGAGTGCCGTGAAAACGACAGTGCCGCAAAGCTGCTGCTGCGTTTTTCGGACGGAGAGTACGCCGAGGCTGTGCTTATGCGACAGCATTTCGGGGGCAGCGTGTGCGTTTCAACGCAGGTGGGCTGCGCAATGGGCTGTGCCTTTTGTCAGAGCGGAAGATTAAAGCGCCGCAGAAATCTTACAGCCGCTGAAATGACAGGGCAGGTTATCGCAATAAAGCAGCGGCTTGGCGTTGAGATAACCAATGTTTCCATAATGGGCATAGGCGAGCCGTTTGATAATTTTGATAATGTTCAGCGTTTCTGTGAGATACTAACCGCGCCCAAAGGCATGGCGATAGGGGAGAAGCACATAACCGTTTCAACCTGCGGACTGGTTCCCGAAATATACCGCTTTGCGGCACTTCCTCACCCCTGCAATCTTGCAATAAGTCTGCACGCGCCCAATGACGAACTGCGCAGTAAGCTTATGCCGATAAACCGCAGATATCCTCTTGAACAGCTTATCGAAGCGGCGGAGCATTTCTCGGCTGCCGCAAACCGCCGCGTTACGCTTGAATATATAATGCTTGATGGTGTGAATGACCTGCCATGTCATGCAGAGCAGCTTGCAAAGCTTATCGGAAAGCGAAATTTCTATGTTAATATAATCCCATATAACCCGACAGAGGCAGACGGCTTCAAAAAAAGCAGCCGCGAGCGTATAGCGGCATTTTACGATGTGCTGAAAAAGCACGGCACGGGCGTTACCATGCGCAGAGAGTTCGGCGCGGAGCTTGACGCCGCTTGCGGACAGCTGAGCGCCGCGCATGAAAGCAGAAACGGAGTTGTTTTATGAGCAATAGCATTATTGTCGTTGAAGACGAGGCTGAAATTGCCGACCTGCTTGAATTATATCTGTCCAACGATGGATTTGCGGTGTGCAAATTCAATAATGCCGCAGACGCGCTTGAAAGCATTGAAGCCGATCACCCCGACCTTGTGCTGCTTGATATCATGCTGCCCGACGCAGACGGCTTTTCGGTGTGCAGAAAAATCCGCGAGAAATATTTTTTCCCGATAATCATGCTTACTGCGCGCACGGGCGACGATGATAAAATAAAGGGTCTTACGGTTGGCGCTGACGATTACATAACAAAGCCGTTCAATCCGCTTGAGGTTACGGCGCGCGTAAAAACGCAGCTAAGGCGCTGTATGCAGTACAGCGGAGCAGCCGCGCCAAAGCAGATTGACGAGTACGATATAAGAGGTCTTGTAATTAACAGGGCAAACCACAAATGCGCGCTTTATGGCAAGGAGATATCGCTTACTCCGCTGGAGTTTTCAATATTATGGTATCTTTGCGAGAATATGGGGAGAGTTGTTTCTTCCGAGGAGCTTTTTGAAAAGGTGTGGGGAGAGCGCTATCTTGACAGCAACAATACCGTAATGGCGCATATAGCAAGGCTGCGCGAAAAGCTTAACGAGCCTGTGCGGAAGCCTAAATTTATAAAAACGGTCTGGGGAGTGGGGTATACGGTTGAGAAGTAAAAAAAGAAAAGCAGGCGGAAGCTATGCCGCATTGTCGGTAAAGCTGCTGCTTAAAGCGCTGCTTTGGAATATCGTGCTGTGGGCGGCTGTATTTCTGATTTATTTTGTTTTCCTGCGCGGGCGGCTCGGAAACTTCCTTGCGTGGATTATTATGCTTTTTTCCGGCTTCGACAGCGAGAGCGTTTATGTTGTATATCAGTATCTGTTTGTTGAGAACCGTCCCGTGCTTATTTTCCTTGCAGGCACGGTTATAATGCTGATTTCCTTTGCACTTGCATTAAGGGGCTGTATTAAGTATTTCAGGCAAATAAATACCGCGCTTGACAGCCTGCTTGAAGAAAACGGCGAAGATGTGCAGCTTCCGCGTGAGCTTTTAGCTTCAGAGGAGAAAATAAATTCAATAAAGCACAGGCTTGCGTATGAAAAGCTTGCAGCAGAATCTGCGGAAAAACGTAAAAACGAGCTTGTCATGTATATCGCGCATGACCTTAAAACCCCGCTTACCTCGGTTATCGGATATCTTACGCTGCTGCGCGACGAAAACAAAATATCTGACGAGTTAAGGGAGAAATATCTCTCCGTTTCGCTTGAAAAGGCAGAACGACTTGAAGACCTGATAAACGAGTTTTTTGAGATTACGCGCTTCAATATCGGTGAAATCTCGCTGCAATACAGCCGCGTGAACCTTACCCGTATGCTGGAGCAGCTAGCCTATGAGTTCAGACCCATGCTTACAGAGAAAGCGCTGACCATCGCCCTTGACGTGCCGTCCGATATCATGATAAACTGCGACAGCGACAAGCTGCAAAGGGTTTTTGACAACATTCTGCGCAACGCGGTGAATTACAGCTTTGAAAGCAGTGAAATTTCCGTCCGCTGTGTGGTCGAAAATAACAAGGCAAGCATAGTTTTTACAAATGCGGGCAATACAATTCCCGCAGAAAAGCTTGAGCGCATTTTTACACAGTTTTACCGCCTTGATACGGCAAGAGGTTCAAACGGCGGCGCAGGACTTGGCCTTGCGATAGCAAAGCAGATAACCGAGCTTCACGGCGGAGAAATAACGGCGCAGAGTGAAAATAATACGGTTTGCTTTACAGTAATCCTGCCATTGTCATAAAATCGTAAGAATTATATAAGAAAATATTAAGAAAAGCTTTGGCTTTGTTCAATAAATCGCGCCCTGTTTTGTGGTATCATTGTGATATACACAAAAGCAGGGCGTTTTCCTGTTGACTTCAAGGGGGAAA
>CAZLBL010000088.1:0-7146 GCA_964557825.1 uncultured Ruminococcus sp. | reverse complement strand
GTGCGCCCTTTTTTGGTATGGTGCTCATATTACAGTGTTTCAACCTTTCCCCCTTTCGCATATCGGGCGGATTGCAGCGTTACAGTCCGCCCTTTTTCTGCAATTATTTCAAGCCTGCGATGGATTCGTTGATTTTTGCCATTTTTTCCTCTGCCTTGGCAAGCTTTGCGCGCTCGTTTTCAATCTGCTGTGCGGGTGCTTTTGCAAGGAAGCCGGGGTTATTCAGCTTTTTGGACAAAAACTCGATATCCTTTTCTGCCGCCTTCTTTTCCTTTTCAAGACGTGCAAGCTCCTTTTCCTTATCCACAAGCTCGCCCATGGGCATAAATACTCTTGCGCTGTCGGAAACAACCGTCATCATGCCCTCGGTATCAGAAACGCTTTCGCACACGGTAAACTCGCCTGCACCCGCAAGCTTTTCAAAGAACGCCCTGCTGCCGCTGAAAAGGTCTGTATACTTGGTTTCTACTATCATAGTAACCTTTTTGGAGGGAGGAACGTTAAGCTCGTTGCGCTGTACGCGGATAGCCTTGATTACATCTACAATCTTGCCGAACTGCTCCTGCTCTGCGCCGAAGTGCAGCGCTTCGTCATACTCGCACCATTTGGAAATCATGATGCTTTCTGTTTCCGTGCCGGGCATACTGCTCCAGATTTCCTCCGTGATATACGGCATAAAGGGGTGCAGAAGCTTAAGTATTCCCTGCATGATGAATACAAGCACGTTCTGTGCAGCAAGCGCGGTTTCACCGCCTGCGGCTATGCGCGGCTTGGTAAGCTCGATATACCAGTCGCAGTAGATATCCCATATAAAATCGGTAAGATTCTGAACGGCGATACCAAGCTCATAGCTTTCAAGGTTTGCGGTAACGTTCTTTACAACATCGTTGTACAGGGAAAGAACCCACTTATCCTCTATCGGGAGATTTTCGGGCAGAACAGCCTTGTCAAAATCCTCGGGCAAATTCATCAGAATATAGCGCGAAGCGTTCCACAGTTTGTTTGCAAAGTTGCGCGAATTTGTAACCTTTGTTTCAGTCCAGCGCATATCGTTGCCGGGGGCGTTGCCTGTAACAAGGGTCAGGCGCAGTGCGTCCGCACCGTATTTGTCGATTATTTCAAGCGGGTCTACGCCGTTGCCGAGGGACTTTGACATCTTGCGTCCCAATTCGTCACGGACAAGGCCGTGAATGAGTACGTCCTTAAAGGGCTTTGTGCCTGTATGCTCCAGACCGCTGAAAATCATTCTTGCAACCCAGAACGGGATTATATCGTAGCCTGTTACAAGGGTGGTTGTGGGGTAGAAATAATCCATCTCGGGCGTTTTTTCGGGCCAGCCGAGAGTTGAGAACGGCCAAAGCGCAGAGGAGAACCATGTGTCAAGGGTATCTTCGTCCTGCTTCATGGGCGCGCCGCACTTGGGGCAAACGGAAATGCCGTCAAGGGTGATTTCGGTGTGACCGCAGTCTTTGTTCTGGCAGTAATATGCGGGAATACGGTGACCCCACCACAGCTGACGGGAAATGCACCAATCGCGGATATTTTCCATCCAGTAGAGGTAGCCGTTTTCAAAGCGCTTGGGGATATATCTCAGCTCGCCGCTCTTTACAACGTCGATTGCAGGCTGTGCAAGCTCCTTCATGGAAACAAACCACTGATAGCTTGCCCTTGGCTCAACGGTAGTACCGCAGCGCTGGCAGCAGCCTACATTATGCTTGTGCGGCTCAACCTTTACAAGCAGACCAAGCTTGTCCAAATCCTCAACCATGGCTTTTCTTGCGGCATAGCGCTCCATGCCTGCATATTTGCCGCCGATATCCTCGCGGATTGTGGCGTCATCGTTCATCATGTGGATAAGGGGAAGATTGTGGCGCTTGCCCACCTCAAAGTCATTGGGGTCGTGTGCGGGCGTGATTTTAACGCAGCCTGTTCCGAACTCCTTATCAACGTATTCATCGGCGATTATGGGAATTTCGCGGTCTGTCAGCGGAAGCTTCAGCATTTTGCCTACAAGGTGCGTATAGCGCTCGTCATCAGGGTGAACCGCAACGGCGCTGTCGCCCAGAAGCGTTTCGGGACGGGTTGTTGCGATTTCCAGATAGCCGCTGCCGTCTGCAAGCGGATAGTTGATGTGCCAGAAAAATCCGTCCTGCTCCTCGTACTCGCATTCTATATCGGATATGGAGGTCTTACAGTTGGGGCACCAGTTGATTATACGCTCGCCGTGGTAAATAAGACCCTTGTTGTACAGGTCGATAAATACCTTCTGAACCGCCTTGGAGCAGCCCTCGTCAAGCGTGAAGCGCTCACGCTGCCAGTCGCAGGAGGAGCCAAGCTTTTTAAGCTGCTCAACAATTCTGCCGCCGTAAACGCGCTTCCATTCCCATGCCCTTTCAAGGAAGCCATCTCTGCCGATATCGTCTTTGGTTACGCCCTCGGCTTTCATCGCGGTAACGATTTTTGCCTCGGTAGCAATGGAGGCATGGTCTGTTCCGGGCAGCCACAGCGCGGAGTAACCCTGCATTCTTCTCCAGCGGATAAGTATATCCTGAAGCGTGTTGTCAAGTGCGTGACCCATGTGCAGCTGACCTGTGATGTTGGGCGGGGGAATAACGATGGTGTAAGGCTTTTTCTTGGGGTCTATCTCCGCATGGAAATAGCCTTTTTCCTCCCAGTTTTTATAAATCCTGTCCTCAAACTCCTTTGGAGTGTAGGTTTTTGCAAGTTCTTTTCTCATTGGATTTTATGTCCTTTCGTTTTGGGATTATGTTATTTAATTCTTAATGAATTTACAAGCTGTTCATTCGGGGCAACAAACATTGTCCTGTTATTAGTGAAGATAACCATTCCGGGCTTTGCGCCTGCGGGCTTTTTGACAAACTTAATTGCGGTATAGTCAACAGGCACCTGCGAGGACTCCCGCGCCTTTGAGTGATAAGCGGCAAGCTGTGCCGCTTCAAATATGGTCTGCTGCGGGACCTCGCTGCCCTCTGTTCTTATTACAACATGAGAGCCTGCAATCTCCTTTGTGTGCAGCCACAAATCGGTTGCCCTTGCAGTTTTCAGGGTAAGCTTATCGTTTTGGTTGTTATTTCGTCCAACTAATATTTCAAAGCCGTCAGTAGAGCGGAATTTAAGCGGTTCGCTTTGCTTTTTATTCTTCTCATCGGGGCGAACCCCACCCTTGAGATATCCTTGTTCGCGAAGCTCTCTGCGGATTTCTGCAAGGTCTGTTTCGCTATCGGTGCGGCTTACCGCGTCAAACACGCTGTCGATATACACAAGCTCCTGTTTGCCCTTTGCGATAAGCTGTGTAAGCATTTTTTCCGCGGTGTCAAGCTTTCTGTACTCGGTGTAGTATTTCTGTGCGTTCTGTGCGGGGGTAAGACGTGCGTCAAGGGAGATTTCGCGCGGCTCGCCCGTTGTAAAATCCTCCAGCGTGCATTTTGTCATGCCCTTTTCAAGCCGCCAGATATTTGCGTTGATAAGGTCGCCGCAGACTCGGAAAACCTCGCGTTCGGAGCAGTCTGCAAGCTCCTTTCTCTGAAGCTCCAGCTTGCGTGAAACACGCTCATAGGTATTCATAAGCAGCTTCAGCAGGTCGTGCGCGCGCTGCTTTGTGCGCTCGGCTTTTCCTGCGGCGGCAAAGAACATATCAAGCAGCGCGTTTGCACTGTCGCAGTGCGAAACAAGCATTGCCGTTGAATACTGCTCGATATTTATAAAGCAGAAGTCCTTTTTTCTGCCGTTAAGGTCAGAAATTATTGTAAAATCCGCCTCGCCGTTAAGCGCTTTTTTAGCTTTGTTCAGTATGAATTTCAGTCGGTCGCGGGCGCTGTCGGTAAGCTCGCTGCAAACTGCGTCCACGTCTTTTGTGGCATAGTATGCGCACTCTCTTGCAAATATTGGGGAAATTCCCTCCAGCACTGCGGTAAGCTTTTTGGAAAGCCTGTCGCTGCTGCCGTCAATCGCTTCTATAACTTCGTCTGCGCTGCATTCCGTCAGGCACCGCCTGTTTTCGCGGGGCGGCGTTTCATATATAATATTGGGAAGTACACGGCGCACGGAGGAAATATCGTCCGTAATGCGTTTTATGCTGTCAACCACTCTGCCGTCGCGAACAAGAATGGTATTGCTGTGTCTGCCCATAACCTCGGCAATAAGCGTGTTGGTTACAATATCGCCGATTTCGTTGACGCATTCAAAATCAAAATAAATAATGCGCTCCAGACCGTCCTGTCGGATATCAAGCAGCTTTCCGCCGCACAGGTGCTTTCTCATAAGCATACAGAACATGGGCGGCTGCTGCGGATTTTCAAATGCAGCCTGCGTAAGGCAGACGCGCGCGTTCATGCTGTTGGCGGAGAATAAAAGCTTTTTTGTACCGTCATGGAAGGTGCGCAGTGAAACAACAAGCTCCTCGCGCGAGGGCTGATATACCTTGTCCACGCGGCTGCCGACAAGCGGCATAAGCTCGTTTTTCACGATATGGAGAAACGCTCCGTCAAGGGACATAAATATCAGCTCCTTTCATGAGAAATTTCATCGTTTATACATAATCGCAGGGGTCTTTTTCGCACTCGGCGGAGAACACGGCTATTTCGGCAAACGCACGGCTCAGCAGCGCTGCAAATCGGTGGGAGGCGCATTTTTCCGTGCCGTAATGTCCCGCGTCGATCAGCACAAAGCCGCTGTTCTGCGCTTCAACCCATAAGTTGTGCTTTATATCGCCTGTTATCAGCGCCTGACAGCCTTTTTCAATGGCCGCCTGCATAAAGCTTCCGCCCGAGCCGGAGCAAACCGCAACGCGGTGGATTTCATTTTTGCTTGCGGAGGAATATTTGACGCTTTCAAGGAAAAGCGCATTTTTGCAATGCTCCGCAAGTCCCTTTGCCGTAAAGCCGAAGCTTAAATCGCATACCGCGCCGAAGCCAAGCCCGTTGGGGTTTACCGTTTCCAGCACGCCGCTGCTTTCAAAGTCAAGCAGCTCTACAAGCGCGTCATTTACGCCGCCCTCGCACATATCAAAGTTTGTGTGGATACAGATTGCGCTAATTCCGTTTTTTATGAGGTTATATACGGGCGTATCCGCCGCTACCTTTTTAAGCGGGTCGAATATCACGGGGTGGTGTGATACGATAAGATTTGCGTTCTTTTTCGCCGCCTCGTCAATAATCTCGTTTGTTATATCAAGGCAGGTGCATACTCCCGTAACCTCGTCCGCGCCGCTGCCGACAAGCAGACCCACATTGTCATAGCTTTCGGCCGTATTCATCGGGGCGATTGCTCCAAGAAATTCAAGCACCTGCTCAACCGTTACTGCCATGCTGCACCTCTGTCAATGTAAAATTCCTTTGCGCGCTCGTCAATTTGCCGCGCAAGGTCGCGAAGCTGCTGCGCGCGCTGCGGAAATGCGTCCGAGTGTTCCATTCCTGCGGCGTTCTTTTTAAGCTTCGTCGCAATGCTTCTCAGCATTTCGGGGTCGGTTATTTTTCCGCAAAGGCAGAAAAGCTCGTCCGTTTCGCGGCACACACCCGTGTATTTCGCCAGCATAACGGTATACAGACGTTCGCCCTCGCGGGCGGTGCGTTCTTCCGTTATTTCAAAGCCGTCTGCGTAAAGCTCGCGCCGCAGCAGTTCCGCCTTTGTCATTGGCTGGAGAACAAACCTTGTGTTCTCCGAAAGAAAGCGGCAGCCGCGGATTATCTGCATGATAAGCTCGCCGCCCATGCCGCAGATAACCACATCGTCCGCATAGTCAATTTTGTCCAGTCCGTCCGAAAGCACCGCTGCGACATTTTCAGCCTGACAGCCTGCAATTGTGCGGCGGGCGGCTTCAAGCGGACCTTCACGCACATCGGAGGCTATCACACTTGCCGCGCCGTTTTGCGCAAGAAAACAGGCAAGCTGTGCGTGGTCAGTTCCTACATCGCAGACAACCCCGCCCCTGCGGCACATTGCCGCAGCAGCCGCAAGCCTTGGGGAAAGCGTTATCATCAGTTGCCCATAGCCTCGTTAAGCTTTGCAACTATCTCGTCAGCGTCAACGCCGTGAACCATGCACGCCTGCTCAACGCTTTCACCTCTTGCGGAGGGGCAGCCAAGGCAGTGCATTCCCATGCCAAGGAAGATAGGCGCAGCTGCCTCGGGATTGGTGTCAAGAATATCTCCGATAATTGTGTCTTTTGTGATAAGCATAGTTTTAATTTCCTTTCTTTTACGGCTTTGGATATACCTCGCCATTGTGCAAATATACATATTATATTATATCATAAAACCTGTGGTTTGTCCAGTAGTATAAACCGAAAAACCGCGGTTTATGAGCGCCTGCTTCCGTGATAGTCGCAAAATGCCCAAGAAAACATTTGAACTATTGTAACAATGCACAAAAATTTGCTATATGCGAAAAAAATATTGTGAAATGTGGTGACAAATCCAAAAAAATATGCTATACTAAGACCATCAGAAACACATTGGAGGTGCGTTTTATGTCAAGAAAAATAATAACCATTACAAGACAATACGGCAGTGGCGGTCGCGAGATAGGCGAAAAGCTTGCTGAAAGGCTCGGCATAGAGTTTTATGACAACAAGCTGCTGGAACTTGCCTCGGAAAGCAGCGGTATCCACAAAAATCATTTCCACGAGAATGATGAAAAGCGCACCAACAGCTTTTTGTATCTGCTGTCCACAACCTATGGGCAGGGCGGTATTCCGTTTGACGATACGCTGTTTTTTGCGCAGCTTAACACCATACAGAAGATTGCCTCGGAGCAGGACTGCGTTATCATGGGTCGCTGCTCGGACTATGCCCTGCGCGACTTCAGCGGGGTAATCAACATCTACATCGGCGCGCCGCTTGAGTGCCGCGTAAAGCGCGCTTCGGAGGTTTACGGCATTGAGGAAAAGCACGCCGAGAACTATGTAAAGCGTATAGATAAGCAGCGTATTTCCTATTATAATTACTATACTGACAAGCGTTGGGGTCAGCCACAGAACTATCAGCTTTGCCTTGATAGTTCCGCGCTTGGCATTGACGGCAGTATAAAGCTTATCGAGGATTTTGTAAAAATGTATTACAAGGACTGATTGCCCGATATATGCTGAAATAAAACAGCAATCCCCCGCAAATCGCAGAAAAGCGTTTG
>CAZLBL010000087.1:0-7278 GCA_964557825.1 uncultured Ruminococcus sp. | reverse complement strand
GGAAACGCTTATCCCCGCAAGCGACTGCGGCTTGCTGAAGCTGAATATGTAGCTGCCTGTGCCGTTTCTGGTGATATCGGCGGCTGCTTCAAGGCTGCCGCATTTTATTTCGGCTGAAACGGTGTAGGCGCTGTCATAATTCGGCTTTGTGCCGCCAAACGGACTGCCGCCGCTGCACCCGCAAAGCAGCATGGATACCGCCATAGTTGCTAGTATTCTTATTTTTTTCATAAAGCCTCCGTTCTTTCACTGCCGCTGTGCGGCGGTTAGTCAAGAGCGGTAGACCATTGGCAGTGCTTCAATGATATCGCAGGGCAGCATACTTTCCTCGGGAAAACGCGCAAGAAGCATATCCGCAGCCCGCGCGTGGCAGTACACGCCGCTTGCCGCCGCCTTTACAGGGGAAATTCCCTGCGCCGCCATTGAGGCGATAATTCCCGTAAGCACGTCGCCGCTTCCGCCCTTTGCAAGACCTGTATTTCCGCAGATGTTGACAAAAACGCTGCCGTCAGCGCTCGCAATTACTGTATTTGCGCCCTTAAGCACCACTGTAACGCCGTATTCTGCGGAGAAATCCTTTGCCGCGACGATACGGTCGCGCTGTATTTCGGTTACCGAAAGTCCGCTTATCCTGCTGAATTCCAGTACATGAGGGGTCAGTATTATTTCCCCTTTCCGCTCTTTCAGTATATCTATATTATCGGCAATGGAATTTATGCCGTCTGCGTCAATAATTATCGGACAGGCGGCGTTTTTTATGACGGCTTCTGTCAGTATTCGGGTGTTTTCGCTTTTCCCCATGCCGCAGCCTATGCTTACTGTGGTGGATTTTTGCAGCGCCTCGCTTATACAGTCAAGCGCGCCGTCCGAAACAAATCCGCTGTCGGTTTCGGGCAGGGGAATATAGGTGCATTCGTGAACGCAGCCTGCGGCGATTTTCATGGCGCTTATCGGCGCGGCAAGGGTGCAAAGTCCCACACCGGTGCGAAGCGCAGCCCTTGTACTCATTACGGCAGCACCGTTATAGCAAAGGCTTCCCGCGATATTAAGCAGCCTGCCGTAGCTTCCCTTATGTGAGGAGCGCGCACGCGGCGGGAATGGTCTGCCAAAGCTGCTGTCGGTTATCCGTGCGATATATCCGTCGTTGTAGCAGGTATCGTCAATGCCGATATCAAGCAGCTTTATTTCGCCGATAAGGTCGCAGCAGGGCAGATTAAGCAGCCCCTTTTTCATTGCGCCCAGAACCAGCGTATGCGTTGGCATGAAGCAGCCCTTGTCCATATCGCCGGTATCGGAATTTACGCCGCTTGGCACATCAACCGCAATTCGTATTGGGCATTGGTTGGCAAGGCGAAGGGCGTCTGCCGCGCTTTCGGGCAGTGCGCCGTGAAAACCTGTGCCGTATATGCAGTCAACCGCTACGGAGGATTTAAGTATCTGCTCGGTGCAGACCTCGTGCTGCTGTGAAAAGCTGAGAATTTTGGCGTCATGCAGCCTGCCGAACCAGTGCCGCGCGGTATCGGTCTGCGGGTCGCCGCTTACCATTACCACAGCCGAGGATATACCGTGCATTGCAAGCTCTGCGGATATCACAAAGCCGTCGCCGCCGTTGTTTCCACTGCCGCACAGTATGGTGATATACGCACCCTTGGGCGCAAGCTTTATAATTTCCTCGGCGCAGGCTGTTCCGGCGTTTTCCATAAGCCGGATATAGGGGAGATATTCCTCGGCGCAGCGGCGCTCCGCCTGCTTCATCTGGCTGTTTGTTACAACATATTGCATTTTTGGGAACTCCTTTCGGGGCTGAAGTCTTTTGGATACGCCAAAGCCCCACCTTAAGCGGGACTTTGACTGATTTGCAAACAGAATTTTTATTGTTTTGTACTCAAAAGCTGCTTTTTAAGCACGCTTTTTTCAAGAATGCATATCAGCACACAGCCGATAACCGCGCCTGCCGCGCCCTGAAACAGGTTGCCTGGTATTCCCAACCACGCGCCCTCAAATCCGTATATAAATACAGCTTCAAACAGAAAATATCCGAAAGCCATTACAAGCTCGCCCGCAGCTGCGCCCATTATATATCCCACAAGGCGGTGACGCTTATTTTTTGCGGCAATTGCCACAGCGCCTGCCACAAGCGCGATTAGTCCCTTAATGATAAAGGTTGCGGGTGCGTATGCAACATAGCCAAGGCAGATATCCGCAAGCATTGAGCCTATGCCGCCTGCCGCAAAGCCGTAGAGCGGACCCAGCGTCCACGCGGCGATAAGTATAAAGCAATCGCCGAAGTTTATGTAGCCGCCAAGCGGGGTTGGTATGGCAATGATAATTGTACCCACCCAGACAAGCGCGGCAAACATTGCGGCAATGCAAAGCTTGATTAGGTTTGATTTGTGTTTTGCACCCATGGCTTATAATCTCCTTTGCTTGCAGCGTTTATCCGCCGCAGTTCTTTTGTTCTTCACGGGAGGGTCGGCTCTTGCCTTTATGTCCGTCTGTGTCGGGGGAAGCCCCTTTAGCGTTATTATAGCACCGCAAAAAACTAATGTCAATAGTTTTTCACTTTTTGCCCGTCAGGCTGTGTTGACAAACAGGCGGATTGGGGTTATACTATTGGTATGTATTACGCAGCCGCAGGTACGGTGCGGCTTAAAGGGGGAGCATTATGCAGCATTTAACCGACCTTGACAGCGGTCTTTCGCCCGAGGAGGCTGAACTAAGGAGAAAAAGCGGAAAATCCAACGGCAGCTTTGATGTAAAAACCAAAAGCGTTGGGCAGATTTTTCGGGAGAACATATTCACGCTGTTCAACCTTATCAACGTGATACTGGCGGTGTTTGTCGCGCTTACGGGCAGCTACCGCAATATGCTGTTTATGGGGGTAATTATAGCAAATATCGCCATAGGCATTTTTCAGGAGATACGCGCAAAGCGCACTATTGATAAGCTTTCGCTGATATCCGCGCCGAAGGCTCACCTTATGCGCGGCGGCAGGGAAGCCGTGTGCGCTGTTAAGGATATAGTGCTTGACGATATCATGCTGCTTGCGGGCGGCAGGCAGATTTGCGCGGACGCCGTGCTGCGCGAGGGCGGCTGCGAGGTTGACGAAAGCCTTATAACCGGCGAAAGCGACCCGATAGTAAAACGCGAGGGCGACGAACTGCTTTCGGGCAGCTTTGTGGTAAGCGGAACGGGCAGGGCGCAGGTTATCCGCGTGGGCGCGGACGCCTATGCAAACAAGATAACAAGCGGCGCAAAATATGTCAAAAAGCAGAACAGCGAAATGCTGCGTGCGATAAACAGGATAATCAGCACGGTTTCGGTGTGCATTGTTCCGTTTTCGCTGGTGCTTTTTTTCAAGGCGATTTTTGTAACGCAGCAGGATTTCAGCCGCGGCATTGTAAGCACGGTTGCCGCGATAATCGGCATGATACCGGAGGGGCTTGTGCTGCTGACAAGCCTTGCGCTTGCGGTAAGCTCCATACGGCTTGCGCGAAAGCAGACGCTTTGTCAGGATTTATACTGTGTTGAACATCTGGCGCGCGTGGACGTGCTTTGCCTTGACAAAACAGGAACGATAACCGAGGGCTGCATGGAGACTGCGCGGCTTGACGCGCTTGACGCCAATTTTGACTGCGAGGGCGCGCTTAATGCGCTTTCTGCGGCGCTTTCCGACCCAAACGCGACCCTTGCCGCGATAAAGCAGAAATACAGCGCGGGCACAAGCCTTGTCTGCACAGGCACTGTTCCGTTTTCCTCGGCGCGTAAATGGAGTGCCGCCATGTTTGAGGGCGCGGGAACGTTTGTTATAGGCGCGCCAAGCTTTGTGCTTCCCGCCGAAAAATTTGCTGAGGTAAAGCCGCTGTGCGAGAATTATTCCTCCAAGGGAATGAGGGTGCTTGTGCTGGCACACAGTAAATCCGCGCCCGATGAAAACGCGCTTCCCGCCGATATTTCGGCAAAGGCGCTGGTGGTGCTTTCCGATAAAATCCGCGAAACCGCGCCGCAGACGCTTGAGTATTTCAGAAAGCAGGGGGTAACGCTTAAGGTGATTTCGGGCGACGACCCTGTTACCGTATCAAACGTAGCGCAGAAGGCGGGACTTTGCGGCGCGGAGAATTATATCGACGCGGCGCAGCTTACCGAGGAAACGCTTCCCGCGGCTGCGGAGAAATACACGGTTTTCGGCAGGGTTACGCCGTATCAGAAGCTTGCGCTGATAAAGGCGCTTAAAGCGGGCGGACACAAGGTTGCTATGACGGGTGACGGCGTGAACGACGTGCTTGCGCTGAAAGAAGCGGACTGCTCCATAGCAATGCAGTCCGGCAGCGACGCGGCGCGGAGCGTATCGCAGCTTGTGCTGATGAACTCTGATTTTGCCAGTATGCCGCTTGTGGTTGAGGAGGGCAGACGCGCCATCAACAATATTCAGCGGTCGGCGGCGCTGTTTCTGGTTAAGACTATATTCTCGTTCCTGCTTGCGGTGGTGTTTCTGATAGTTCCCTCGGCGTATCCGTTTCAGCCAATACAGATGACGCTGATAAGCGCGCTTACAATCGGCGCGCCGTCATTCCTGCTTGCGCTTGAGCCTAATCACAGCCTTGTGCGGGGAAGCTTTATCTCCAACGTGCTTAAAAGGGCGTTTCCAGGCGGTTTATCCGTGGTTTTGGGAATTATTCTGCTGCTTATTGCGCAGAACCTTTTCGGTATCCCGCAGGAGCAGACCTCCTGCATTGCCGCAATTATCACGGCGGCGACCTGCTTTGGTGTGCTGTTTAACGTCTGCCGACCGTTCAACAGGCTCAGGGCGGCAATGCTTGCAGTGCTGGCGGCGGCGTTTGCGGGCGCGTGTCTTGTGCTTGCGCCACTGTTTTATATTGTTCCGCTTTCGGCGCAGCAGTGGATAATTACGGGCGCGCTTATCGCGGTGGAGTGGCTCTGCCTTGCGGCGCTTACAAGGCTTTCGGGAAAAATGTTTACAGCCGATGGCGGGGCTGAAATATCTGTTTCACAAAAAGCGAAAAGGGCTGCGGCTGCGGTTGTATTTGCGCTGTCGGCGCTGTTTGCGGTATGGTTTGGCGTGCTGCTTACCGACTATTTTGCGCTTGCCGCGGGAAATGCGCCGATAGCGGCGCAGGCTCAGCCTGACGGCAGCTACAGCGGTATTCTGTACAGCATTGAGGACGGAGAGATTACTGTATTTGGCAGCAGCGTCAAGCCTGCATAAAAGGAGAACAAAATGCACGGGATACAGGCTAAATCCATATTATCGCAAAGCAACGGAATAAATGTGTATCGCGGCTGCACCCACGGCTGCATTTACTGCGACAGCCGCAGCAGCTGCTACGGTTTTGATCATGATTTTGAGGATATCGCGGTAAAAACAAACGCACCCGAACTGCTGGAAAGGGCGCTGCGCGCCAAAAGAAAGCGCTGCATGATTGGCACGGGTGCAATGTGCGACCCCTATATTCCGCAGGAGCAGGAGCTGAAGCTTACACGGCGCTGTCTGGAGGTTATACGGCGGTATGATTTCGGCGCGGCGGTGCAGACCAAATCCGACCTTGTGCTGCGCGATATCGACCTTATCTCGGATATAAACCGCAGCACAAAGGCGGTGGTGCAGATGACCTTGACAACATATGATGACAGCTTGTGCCGCGTTATCGAGCCGAACGTCTGCGTTACCTCGCGCCGCTTTGAGGCGCTGTGCGAACTGAAAAGGGCGGGGATTCCCACGGTGGTGTGGCTGTGTCCGCTGCTGCCGTATATTAACGATACCAAGGAAAATATTCTGGGCATTGTTGATTATGCCGCAAGGGCGGGCTGTGTGGGAATTATCACCTTTGGCATGGGACTTACCCTGCGCGATGGCAGCAGGCAGCATTTTTATGACGCGCTTGACAGGCATTTCCCCACACTGCGGGAAAGGTATCAGCGCAGCTTTGGCAATAGCTATGAGATACCCTCGCCCCGCAGCGGGGAGCTTTGGGCGGCGTTTACCGCCGCCTGCGAAAAGGCGGGGCTGGAATACCGCACGCAGCGGCTTTTTGAATATCTGCATGAATTTCCGCAGCCGCAGCAGCTTTCGCTTTTATAGCGGTTTAGGATTAACGGCGCTGCGCGCATTTTTTGCCGCACAAAATTTCCCTGCCGGCATAGAATAAAGCAGGGGAAATCCACAGCCGTGCCGATGGTGACTAAGCGCGCCGCGGCGGGCAGTCCATGAACAGCCAAAGGCAAAAAGCGGCTGTTTTGATATATCCCCAAGACCCCGCCGTTTTTCGGCGGGGTCGGCTTGTTATGCGCTGCTGACTTAGTAGGTCTGCGGCAGGCGTCTGTATTCGGTTGGGGAGCAGCCTGTTATTTCGCGGAAGCGGCGGCTGAAATACATCATATCCGAGAAGCCAAGTTCTGCTGCTATTTCGCCGACCGATTTAAGCGTTGAGCGCAGAAGACGGCGCGCCTCGTTGATTTTAAGGGCGGTGTGATACTGCTGCATGGACATTCCCTTTTCCGCCTTGAACACTGCCGCAAGGCGCTTGTAGCTGAGGTAGAACCTGCCGCTGATATCGGCGGAGCAAAACGGTCTGCGCATATTTTCGGCAAGGTAGGCGCATATTTTATCCGAAAGCGAGGGTGCTGTGCCTTGCGAAAATTCGGGGGCAAGGCTGCTTAAAAGTCTGAAAAGCCGCAGGTTAAGCTCCCACCGTCTGAACGGGTCGTCGCTGTGGAAATACCCGATAAACCCGGCAAGGCTGCACTCAAACACGCTGCCCGCAAGTCCCGTAAGCTTTTTGGGCAGGGCAAGGCGGCAGCCAATGCTGCTGTATGGCGGTATCGGCGCGCTGTCGGGCAAAAACGGCGGCTGCTGCGCGCTGTCGGCAGCAGTGGTGAAATGTATGAAATACCATTTTGTGCCGCGTGGAATTTCACGCCTGCCGTAATGATGAACGCCGCTTTTAAGCAGCAGAAGTTCTCCTGCGGCGATTGTGTAATCGGTATCGTCCTCGGTCACATAAATCGCGCCCTCGGTTACATATATCAGCACGTTGAAATCCGCCGTTCTGTCCGCGTGCATAAACGGCTCGGAGGCCGCAAGAAAATCACACCCGCACAGACGCGGCAGGGTGCTGTTTGATAAAATTATTTCGTGCAAGATAATCCTCCATATAATAACGATAATAGTGTATTTATTTTTGCTTTTATTAAGATTATAATACAAATATAACTTAGGCAAGATGTCCCCCTGCCTAGCGTTGAACAAAGTTCAACTCG
>CAZLBL010000086.1:0-7419 GCA_964557825.1 uncultured Ruminococcus sp. | reverse complement strand
CGAACTCGTTCGGTACGGCTACGTTAAATGACGGGGCAAGCCCCTTATTGAATAAAAAATGGACAATTGCGGGGCGGTTTCGCCAATTCTCAATTGTCCGTTTTTTTATGAAAAGTCTATTTCGCCCGCAAGCCGGCTCTAATCAGACATATCTTATAACCTCGGTTTCGCGTCCGTCCTCGATATAGATACGCGGAACGCGCGTGCCTATGGCACACAGCAGCTCATAGTTAATTGTGCCGATACGCTCTGCGGCGTTTTCAAGGCTGCATTTGTCCGTAAGGCTGTCGGAATACACCGTAACAACATCGCCGATTTTTACATCGGGGATATCGGTAACGTCAATCAGCGTCTGGTCCATGCAGATACGTCCGCAGACAGGGGCATAGCTTCCGTTTATTTCACATTCCCACTGACCCGAAAGCCGCCTGTTGAAGCCGTCCGCATAGCCGCAGGCAATAAGCGCAAGGGTGGTTTTTCTCTGTGCAGTGTAGGTTCTGCCATAGCTTACGGTTGTGCCAGCTTCTATCGTTTTAAGTTGGCTTACCACGGTTTTAAGGCTGAACACAGGCTTTATTCCGTCGGGGAACGGATACGCCGCGTCAGGCTTGTGACCATACATTACAATTCCCGCGCGCACATAATCGCCCTCATAATCGGGGTGGAACAGTATTCCGCCGCTGTTCTGGCAGTGCATTTTAAGCCCGCGGGCGCGGCAGATATTATAAAGCTTTTCATACTGGCGGCGGGTGTATTGCATACAGTCCTCGTCAAGACTGTCCGCAACGGCAAAATGCGTATATGCGGCGCGGCAGTCAAGCCCTTTCTGCGAAAGGATAAAGTCCGCCTCCTCTGCCGTGGTTATTCCCACGCGGCTCATGCCCGTGTCGAATTTGATATGCACCGGAACAGTAACCCCGCGCTTTATCGCTTCGTCCGAAAGTGCCTTTGCATACTCGGTTGTGCCGACAGTGAATATGTAATTTCTGTCAAGATTATCAAAAATCAGCGGTATATCGCAGTAGCCGAATATCAGAATATCGCCGCGTATATTTCCCGCAGTAAGCCCCTGCGCTTCCCACAGATTGGAAACCGCAAAGCGCTTTATTCCGCATTTTGAAAGCGCCTCGGCACAGTGAACATCGCCGTGACCGTATGCGTTAGCCTTGACCACGGCGATTATTTCCTTGCCGTGCGCCAGCGTTTTTATGTGATTTATGTTGCTTTTAAGCGTGTCAAGATTTATCTCCGCCCATGTTCTCCAGTAAAAATTATTCATATATAACCTCTAAGATGTTGAAATTTTTGTGCAAGTGTGGTATACTAAAATATATATTGCGCATTCCTGCGTTATTCATTTACGCACACTTCTAATATTATATAACTAATCCTCGGAAATTTCAATAGATTTTAAGGTTTTTTGAAAAGAAAGGCAGTAAAAGCATGGCTGTAAAAAGAAAAAGCAACTGGTATATATATCTGATAGCGTTTGGCATATCGCTGGCGTTTGTTATCGGTCTGATAATGACGTTCAGCTGGTATATTTTCCCCGAGTCAAAGCAGACCTCGGGGCTTACGGGTTCGGGTACGCTTGCGGACGATTTCCGCCCCGATGAAAGCTATAATTTCACCGTAATGACAATGCTTTCCGATAAGGCAAGCAGCTCGCCTGAGCTGTTTGTTATAGTTTCCTATAACGCGGTTGACAGCGCGGTTATGTTTATACCCGTTCCCAACGGTATCAGTATAGGCAGGGAGGGGCGCAGCCTTTCAAATATCTACGACTCCAAGGGCGGCGCAGGCGTTATGCAGGCGGTAAGCGCCGCTGCGGATATCTCGTTTGACGGCTATATTTCCTTTGACCGTGAGGCTTTTGTGCGCCTTGTTTCCGCATACGGCAGCGTAACCTATAACGTTCCCGAAACGCTGACGGTTTCCGATGGCAGCCAGCTTGCTGTGTTCAATGCGGGCGAGCAGATAATCGCCCCCGAAAACCTGTTCCGTTACATATACCTTGCCGAATTGGGGCAGGGGGAAAGCTACCGCTTCAATATCGTCTGCGACATTCTTTCAGAGCTTTTCAATCAGAATCTGCGCTACACCGACAGCTCACTGCTGGACAGCTATTTCAATATAATCTCGGAAAGCTGCTCCACCGATATAACCAAGGAAATATATACCGACAAAAAGGCAGCGCTGCTTAACACGATAGAGTACGGCTCGTACCCCGCAGAATATTATGTTCCCTATGGCGAATACGGCGGCGACGGCTCGTTTGAAATTGCGGAAAATTCGGTAATCACAATAAAGCAGAAATGCTTGCAGGACTAAAAGGAGAACACCATGGACGCAAAAATCGAAAAAACAATGAAAGCGCTTCAGCGCAACAAAATCAAGCCCTACTATGCGGAAAACCGCGATGAGCTGCTGGATATAGTCCGCTCGCTTATCGAAAACGACAAGCTGATAACCTCCGGCGGCTCGGCAACGCTTAAAGAAAGCGGCGTTATGGAAATGCTTATGACAGAGTATAAGGACGTTTATCTTGACCGCTCCGCAGGCAAAACACCCGAGGAGGTTGACGAAATCATGCGCAAGGCGTTTGTTTCGGATACCTTTTTTGCAAGCAGCAACGCCGTTACCGAGGAGGGCGAGCTGTACAACGTTGACGGCAACGGCAACCGCGTTTCGGCAATGATTTTCGGTCCAAGGCAGGTTATACTTGTGGTGGGCAAAAACAAGATAGTGGCAGACCTTGCGGAGGCTATAATGCGCGTTGAGGAGGTAGCCGCGCCGAAAAACACCGTGCGCCTTAACTGCGATACGCCCTGCGCCAGAACGGGACTTTGCGGTCACTGCCACAGCGAGCGCCGTATCTGCTGCTCCTATGTCAGACTTGGTCAGCAGCGGGTGGCAGACAGGATTAAGGTTATTATTGTAAACGAGGAATTGGGCTTCTGATTTCTAAGGTATCTGAAAGGACAGAATTATAATGGGTATTATTAAACTTACCGCGCACTGCACCGATTACATATGGGGCGGCAACCGCCTGCGCGAGGAATACGGCAAGACGCTTGACAGCGACAAAATCGCCGAAAGCTGGGAGCTTTCCTGCCACAAGGACGGACAAAGCGTTGTTGCCGATGGCGAATACAAGGGCAAAACCCTTTCGGAGTATATTGCGGCAAAGGGAAACGCCGTGCTTGGCGCAAACTGCGCGCGCTTTGAGTACTTCCCGATACTTATAAAGCTGATTGACGCAAAGGATAACCTTTCGGTGCAGGTTCACCCCTCAAACGATTACGCAATGCGCGTTGAGGGCGAGTACGGCAAAACCGAGATGTGGTATATAGTTGACTGCGAGGAGGGTGCGGAGCTTCTTTACGGCTTTAAGCATGAAATCAGCCGCGAGGAATTTGCACAGCGTATCGCGGACAACACTCTGCTTGAGGTTACAAATAACGTGCCTGTTCACAAGGGCGATGTATTTTTTATCGAGGCGGGAACGCTGCACGCAATCGGCAAGGGTATCCTTATCGCCGAAATTCAGCAGAACAGCAACACAACCTACCGTATTTATGATTACGGCAGGGTAGGGGCGGACGGCAAGCCGCGCCAGCTTCATGTGGAAAAGGCTTGCGAGGTAACGCAGCTTGTTCCGCCAAAATATCCCACTAAAGCACAGGGTGCGCCGCAGAAGCTTGACGGCGGCACTATGACCCTGCTGCGCTCCTGCGAGTATTTCAATGTAAATCGGCTTCAGCTTGACGGCGAGGTTAAGCTTTCGGCTGACGAAAAGTCCTTTAATTCCATACTGGTTCTTGACGGCAGCTGCACAATCAGCGCAAACGGCGAGAGCGTTTACGCCCAAAAGGGCGACAGCCTGTTTGTTGACGCGGGAACGGGAGCTTACACAATAAATGGCAGCGGTCAGCTTATCATAACAGATATCGTTTAACCGCCGCAGTCTGGAGGTTCGCCATGGCATATTACATAGGAATTGATATAGGCGGCACAAATATCGCCTGCGGAATTGTGGACGATAATTTCAATATTGCCGCGCGCTCAAAGGTTAAAACAAACGCGCCGCGTCCCTATGCCGAAATACTGGACGATATAAAAAGCGCTGTTATCCTTGCTTGTACGGAGCTTGGAATAAGTCCGTCAGCCGCAGAAAGCATCGGCATTGGCTGCCCGGGAACCTGCAATTCCGATGGCGTTGTTGAGTATTCCAACAACCTCGGCTTTGAAAATGTTCCCCTGCGCGCGGATATAGAAGCGGAGTTCGGCGTAAAAACCTACCTTGGCAATGACGCTGACGCCGCCGCCTTCGGTGAGTTTACCGCGGGTGCGGCAAAGGGCGCGGATAACGCGGTTGTCATCACGCTGGGAACGGGCGTAGGCTCGGGAATTATAATAAACGGCAGGATTTACAGCGGCTCAAACTGCGCGGGCGGCGAGATTGGCCACACCGTTATCGTTGCGGACGGCAGACCATGCTCCTGCGGCAGAAAGGGCTGCTTTGAGGCGTACTCCTCTGCAACTGCGCTTGGCAGAATGACAGCCGAAGCGGCGGCGGAAAATCCCTCCACGCTGCTTGCAAAGCAGATTGAGCTTGACGGAAAATGCGGCGCAAGAACCGCCTATATCGCCATGAAAAACGGCTGCCCCATCGGCACGGCGGTGACGGAGAGGTATGTAAAATATCTTGCCTGCGGCATTGCAAACACAATCAATGTTTTTCAGCCCGATATTCTCTGTATCGGCGGAGGCGTCTGCAACGAGGGCGATACGCTGCTTGTACCGCTGAAAAGGGCGGTTGCAGAGCAGGTTTATTCCAGAAACAGCAGCAAAAACACGCAGATTGCCGTGTGCAGCCTTGGCAATGACGCGGGCATTATCGGCGCGGCAATGCTGTACAGGTCGGCTGAAAGATAAAGCGTGTTACGCAGGAAAGAAAGGATACACATAAAATGAGAAGTGATTTGATAAAGGCGGGGGCGGAAAAAACTCCCCACAGGGCGATACTTAAATCCCTCGGCGTTACCGACAGCGAGATGGGCAGACCCTTTATAGCTGTTGTCTGCGCCGCAAGCGACTATGTTCCCGGTCATCAGCACCTGCATGAAATTTCAAGGTGCGTAAAGGACGGCATAAGAAACGCAGGCGGCGTTCCGTTTGAGTTTTTCACCATAGGCGTCTGCGATGGCCTTGCAATGAACCATAAGGGCATGAGATATTCCCTTGCTTCCCGCGAGCTTATCGCCGACAGTATCGAGGTTATGCTTACCGCACACCCGCTTGACGGCGTGGTGTTTATCCCCAACTGCGACAAGATAGTTCCGGGTATGGTGCTTGCGGCTTCGCGTATGGATTTGCCCTGCATTTTCGTCAGCGGCGGTCCTATGAACCCCGGCTGCGTGCAGGGAAAGCGCGTTGGCTATTCCGAGATATATGAGGCTATCGGTCAGTTCACCTCGGGCGAGATTGACGAGAACGTCCTTAAGGATTACGAAAACAACGCCTGTCCCACCTGCGGAAGCTGCTCCGGTATGTACACCGCGAACTCCATGAACTGCCTTACCGAGGCGCTTGGCCTTGCGCTTCCCACGGCGGGAACAGAGCCTGCCGTAAATTCCGCCCGCCGCAGGCTTGCCAAGGAGTCGGGAGAGCGCGTGGTAGACCTTGTGCGCGAAAATCTGCGCCCGTCAGATATCCTTACAAGAAAAAATATGCTTAACGCGCTTGCAACCGATATGGCGATAGGCGCTTCGTCCAATACGGTGCTGCACCTGCTTGCCATCGCGCATGAAGCGGGCGTTGACATAACCCTTGCCGATATAGACGAAATGAGCCGCAAAACTCCGCAGCTTGCAAAGCTTAATCCCGCAAGCAGCGTTTTCATCACCGATATGAACGCCTGCGGCGGCATACAGACCGTAATCCGTGAGCTTTCAAAGGGCGGTCATATCAATACGGACGCGCTTACCGTCAGCGGAACTCAGGCGCAGCGCATTGCCGCCGCGCGTGACGCAGACGGCGAGGTTATCCATAAAATAGAAGCGCCTGTCCGCAGTGATGGCGGTATTGCAATCCTCAGCGGCAACCTTGCGGAGAACGGCAGCGTTGTAAAGCAGGGCGCGGTAAAGCCGGAAATGATGGATTTCACAGGCACGGCGCGCGTATTTGACGGTGAGCAGGCAGCGTGCGACGCTATCCTTGGCGGCGAAATCAAGGCGGGCGATGTTGTCGTCATTCGCTATGAGGGACCCAAGGGCGGTCCAGGTATGCCCGAAATGCTTGCACCCACCGCCGCAATTGTCGGCAAGGGGCTTGACGGCAGCGTTGCCCTTATCACGGACGGACGCTTCAGCGGCGCTTCAAGGGGCGCGGCGATAGGTCACGTTTCGCCCGAGGCGGCAGAGGGCGGTCTTATCGCCTTTGTAGAGGACGGCGACAAAATCCATATTGATATCCCAAACCGCAGCGTTCAGCTGCTTGTTGACGATGATACAATTTCAGCGCGCAGGGAAAAGGGAATTAAACCCGCAAAGCAGCTTAGCGGCTATCTTAAAAGATACGCGGGTCTTGTAACCTCGGCAAGCAGCGGCGCGGTATTCAAGGATTGACAGCGCCTGCCCGATATTTGCAGTTTTATACATCAGCCGCCCTCGGATTAAAATCGCAGGGCGGTTCTTTTTTGCGGACTTGCTTAATAGATATAGTGCATGATTGTATTTAATATCGGCAAAATTCAGGTGCGCATGGATTTTTCCTTTTTTGCGGTGCTTTGTATTTGCTTTTTTCTGGATAAAAGCGGGGTATGCCTGCTTTCCGTGCTTGCCGCCGCCGCGCATGAGCTGGGGCATTTTGCGGTTATCCTGCTTTGCGGCGCGCCGCCCGACAGTCTTACATTCTACGGCGCGGGAATACGGATAGGCTGCGCGTATCAGCGGCTTGCGTTTTGGGGACAGCTTTGCGTGCTTGCGGCGGGGTGCTGCACAAATCTGCTGCTTTTTGCGGCGGCAATGCTGTGCGGCGCTGAAAAATTCGCCGCCGTTAATCTTGTAACCTGCGCGTTTAATCTGCTTTGCATTGGTCAGCTTGATGGGGCGCTGATTGTGCGCGCTGTCTGCGCATATATGGGATTTGGCGGCTGGTTTTCGGCGCTTGCGGCGGTGCTGTCGTTCGGGGTGGCTGCGGCAGTGCTGATAATTTCGGGCAGCGGCATGGGGATAACCTTTTATCTAACGGTTGCCTATATGCTGCTTGTGGGCTTGAGGGAGCTGAAAAATTGAAGCGGCTATATAACTTAGGCAAGATGTCCCCCTGCCTGGCGTTGAACAAAGTTCAACTCGGCGGCAGGGTTACATTTACCATTCAGTAGGGGATACAATCCCCTACTGAATGGCAGGTTGG
>CAZLBL010000085.1:0-7593 GCA_964557825.1 uncultured Ruminococcus sp. | reverse complement strand
AATGGTAAATGTAACCCGCCGCCTAGAGCCGAACGAAGTTCGGTTCGGAGGCAGGAGGACATCTTGCCTAAGTTATATCACTTTGGGGCGAGGTGTTACAACTTTATTATAGCACATCAGTAATGACCAAGGAGCATTGGACGGAACTTAAGGCAAAAAAATGAGCAAATATAAAGCGCTTCGGGATTATATAAGGGCAAGCGGCGCGAATTTATGCCGCGGCGGGGTGTTGCAATTTTAGGCAATAAGTGTTATAATGATTACACTGATTAAAAATTTTCGCAGCTACGGATTTGGTCTGCGCAATTATTTTCATGGAGGAATTTACAATGAACAAGCTTAAAAAGCCGTTATGCATGGCAATGGCAGTATCTATGATGCTGGGCATGGCAGCCTGCGCAGAGGCGGATATTATCTCAAGCGGTGCGAACAGCGGCGCGGCAATTACGTCCTCAACCTCGGCAGGCACGGGCGCAGGCACTACAACCGACCCCGATGCAAACGCCGCCACCGATGAGGAAATAAAGGACCTTGACACAGGCGATTATGTGCCAAGCGGCAGCGCGGGCGTGGTTAAATATCTTGGCTACTACGATATCACCGTTGACCAGAAGGGCAAGCAGCAGGTTGATGTTTTTGAAAGCGAGAAGTACGGCGGCAAGATTGAGTGGATTTCCACTTCCTTTGGCGATGCTTACTTTGAAAAGCTTGCCGCGCTGATATCTGCGGACGACTCTCCAGACCTGCTTACATACGAGCCGCAGGCGTTCCCATATGGCGTAAGCAAAAATATGTATGAGCCGCTTGACGATTATCTGGATATAGACGATCCTCTCTGGGCGGATATGAGAGATGTTATAGACTCCTACAACTACAAGGGCGAGCATTACTTTTTCCCGCACAGAATGGTTACATGGTATGCGCTTGAATACAACCGCAAGACAATTGCGGACGCAGGACTTGCCGACCCCTATGACCTTTACAAAAACGGCGAGTGGACATGGGACGCATGGCGGCAGCTTATGCTGGATTTCTGCAACCTGTCCGATGAAAATATCGGATTTTACGCAACAGACGCTACCATAAACGCTTTTGTATGCACAACCGGTACGGTGTGCGTTGATTACCTCCCCGGCGGCGATGTTAAGAACAATCTTGCAGACGCTAATGTTACAAGGGCGGTTGAATATCTTGCGGAAATGGGCAGAAACGGTCTTTTGTATCCCACAAGCCACCCGCATGGCGACTGGGTATCCCCGCAGGTTTTCGCCAACGTGTCGGATAAAATTCTGTTTCTTGGTCTTGAGCCGGAGTGGGCTTATATCGCCATGACGGAAAATGTTCAGAACCCATCGGGCGTTGAGAATGATATTCTCGGTACTGTTTCGGATTTTGCGTTTGTTCCCTATCCCCGCGACCCCAAGTCCGATAGATATTATCAAGGCTCAAGCTGCTACGGCTATATGATACCAAGGGGTGCAAAGAATATTGACGGCTCTGTTGAATTTATCATGTGCAACCGCCTCTTTGAAACAGATGAAGCTATTCAGGCACAGGTTAAAAAGGACCATATTGCGCCCGAAAAAATCACCTATACCGCAGGCAAGTATGCGGGCATGGAAAAATGGCAGATAATCTGGGACGAGGACGTGTACGACCTTTGGGTCGAAATGCGCGACCCCGATAAGTTTGACTTCGTGTTTGAAGATTTGTACGGCTTTGGTACAGAAATGCAGGCGTACATCGGTCAGTCTATAATTGACTGCACCTTTGGCGATGAGTCGTGGACGCAGCGCAGCGCCGAGGTTATGCCTATGGTTCAGACCTTGGTTGACGAATACGCTGTTTAATTACAGAAATAACATACACATAATATCGCGCCGCGCGGAGTTCACACCCTGCGCGGCGCTGCTTTTATACGGACGGCAAATTGCCTAAAATCAAGTGTAATTTGCCAAAAAACTTGTAACTCTCTGCGATTGACATTAAACAAAAACAGGCGTATAATTAAAGAGTTTGAAAGCAAAAGAAAAAGAGGACAAAAATTATGGTTAAAAAGTATATTTCCGACCTTAAAGCGGAATTTAAGGGCTACAACGGCAAACGCTTTGCCAAGGACGCTATGGCGGGAATTACGGTTGCGGCGGTGGCACTTCCGCTGGCGCTGGCATTTGGCGTAAGCTCGGGCGCGGACGCTGCTGCGGGCATGATTACCGCAATTGTTGCGGGAATAGTTATAGCAATTCTGGGCGGCGCTTCGTATCAGATTTCGGGACCCACGGGAGCGATGGCGGCTATACTGCTTTCGGTTTCGGCGCAGTATGGCGTTATGGGCGTGCTTACGGCGGGCTTCTTTTCGGGAATTATCCTTATCCTTGCGGCGATATGCCGTGTGGGAAAGCTGGTTTCATATCTTCCTGCGCCTGTAATAACGGGATTTACATCGGGCATTGCGATAATCATTGCGCTTGGTCAGATTGATAATTTCTTCGGCACAACCTCTGTGGGAGAGAATGCTATACAGAAGATTATATCCTATTTCAACGGCGAGGGCGCTTTCAATCCCAACTGGTATGCGGTGATGTTCGGCGGTCTGGTTATGCTGATAATGATTGTATATCCCAAAAAGTGGAACGCGGTTGTTCCCTCATCGCTGGTGGGAATAATTGTGGCGCTTGTTATCAATATGGTGTGCTTTTCCGAGCCTGTTGTGGCAGAGGTAAGTTCAATCCCTGCGACGCTTGTTGCAGATAACAGTATCATATCAAAAGGCTTTCAGCTTGACAACATCACAAGCCTTATAATGCCGGCTGTTTCGGTTGCGGCGCTTGGAATGATTGAAAGCCTGCTGTGCGGCGCTTCCGCAGGCAAGATGAAGGGTGAGCGCCTTGACGCTACGCGTGAGCTTGTGGCGCAGGGCATAGGCAATATGGTGATACCGCTGCTTGGCGGCGTGCCCGCAACGGCGGCTATTGCGAGAACCTCGGTTGCGATAAAATCGGGCGGACAGACAAGGCTTGTCAGCGTTATTCATTCTGTTGTGCTTATCATGTCGATGTTCCTGCTTGGCGGGGTTATGAGCCGTATTCCGCTTTCCGCGCTGGCGGGCGTGCTTATGGTGACGGCTTTCCGCATGAACGAATGGCACTCTATAAAGAGCATTTTCAGCAAGAAGTTCAAGTCCTCTATACTGCAGTATCTTATAACCATGGCGGCAACGGTGGTGTTTGACCTTACAATCGCCATTGTTATAGGCGTGGTTGTGGCTATGCTTGTGTTTATCGTGAAAAGCTGCGAGCTTGACGTTGTTGTCAGCGAGGTTGACGAAAGCAAGCTTAAGGGCAAAACGGTCGCGGACGACCACAGCGAGTGCAGGGTTGTATATCTTTCGGGGCCGCTGTTTTTCGGCACACAGGAAAAGCTGATTTCCTCTATTGCAAAGCTTCGCGGCAGCGAGCAGCTTATAATCTCCATGCGCGGCGTGCCAAGCGCAGACGATATCGCGCTTGGGGAGCTTGAGGCGCTGTACAGACAGCTTCATGATGACGGCACACACGTTGTTTTCTGCGGCGTTCAGGACGGCGTAATGGAAATGATGGAAAGAGCGGGCTTCAAGGAGCGCATAGGCGACTATCATTTCTACTGGGACGCAGTGGCTGCCATCAAGGCGCTTGAACAGACAAAGCCGGAAATATACGCATAAATTTGGCAATCACAAAAACAGGCTGCACGAAAATAATTCGCGCAGCCTGTTTTGTTTATTGCTTTTTAATCAGATTTACTTTATTGATACCACTTTGTAGCCTGCGTTTTCCACTGCCGCGGAAAGCTGCTCGTCCGAAACATCTTTGACGAGCGTTACTTCAGCGGATTTGGAAGCAAGGCTTACCTTTGCGGCAACGCCGTCAATGGCGTTAAGCGCGCTTTGAACGTGTGAAACGCAGTGTCCGCACATCATTCCATCTATGGTTATAAGCTTTGCACGCTTTTCAGCGGCGGGCTTTTCTGCGGGGATTTCGGAAGCGCCGCACATTGAAACGGAGCATTCCTCAATCTCGGAGATTTCGGTGCGCGCGTTTTCCACGCCCTTTACCCTGAAAAATCTCAGCCGCAGCGCGTTGGTTACAACACATACGGAACTAAGGCTCATTGCCGCTGCCGCTATCATCGGGTTAAGCTTAATGCCGAACGGGATAAACAGCACGCCCGCCGCAAGCGGTATTCCCACCGTATTATAGAAGAATGCCCAGAACAGGTTCTGTCTGATGTTGCGGATTGTTGCCCTGCCCAGAGATATAGCGGAGGCTGCATCGCAAAGGTCGCTTTTCATAAGAACAATGTCGGCGCTGTCTATTGCGATATCCGTTCCTGCGCCTATGGCTATGCCCACATCTGCCGAAACAAGCGCGGGCGCGTCGTTTATACCATCGCCTATCATGGCAACGCGCTTTCCCTCGGCTTTAAGCGCCGCGATATGTTCCGCCTTTCCTGTCGGGAGAACTTCAGCTATCGCCTTGTCAACGCCCGCCTGGCGGCGTATTGCTTCGGCGGTGCGAGCGTTGTCGCCTGTAAGCATGATAACCTCAATGCCCATGGACTTAAAGCGGCGGACGGCCTCGGCGGAAGTAGGCTTGATGATATCTGCGGCGGCTATAACGCCGATAACCTGCTTTTCGTCAGCAATAAGCATAACGGTTCTGCCCTCGTCCGAAAGCCTTGTAAAATCGCTTTGTGCGGGTTTGCAGTCGATTTCTTTTTCCTCCATAAGGCGCATATTACCGACATAGTAGCGTGTACCGCCCATAACCGCCGTTACTCCCCTGCCGAAAAGCGTATCAAAATTGCTTGCGGGAAGCGCGGAAAGTCCCATTTTCTCGCCCTGCGCGGCTATTGCGGTGGATACAGGGTGCTGCGCCAACCGCTCTATGCTGTACGCCGCAAGCAACGCGCCGCTGCGGTATTCGATTATATCGGTGCAGCGCGGCTTGCCCTCGGTGATGGTTCCCGTTTTGTCAAGCACAACGGTGTTGATTTTGTGCAGCGTTTCAAGCGCGGCTGCGGATTTGATAAGAATACCGTTCTCCGCGCCCTTGCCTGTTCCCGCCATTATCGCAACCGGGGTTGCAAGTCCAAGCGCGCAGGGGCAGGAGATAACAAGCACTGAAATTCCCATGGAAAGCGCGTGGGTAAAGCTGTATCCCATAAGCAGCCACACCGCAAGGGTTATAACCGCTATGGTCATAACAATTGGTACAAATACGCCGCTTATCTTATCGGCGATACGCGCTATCGGCGCTTTGGAAGCAGACGCGTCCGATACAAGCTCTATAATCTGGGAAAGCGTTGTTTCCGTGCCGACCTTTTCCGCGCGGAATTTAATAAATCCGCTGCTGTTTATGGAGGCTGTAAGCACCTTATCGCCCACTGCTTTCTCGGCGGGAATGCTTTCGCCTGTAAGCGCGGATTCGTCAATCGCACCGCTGCCCTCGGTTATAATTCCGTCGGCGGGAATACGCTGTCCTGCGCGTACGATGCAGATATCGCCGATTGCAAGCTCGTCCGCACGGATTGTAATTTCCTCTCCGCCACGCTCAACCACGGCGGTTTCGGGGGCAAGCTCCACCAGCTTTTCAAGCGCCTCGGCGGTTTTTGCTTTGGAGCGGCTTTCAAGGTATTTTCCCACCGTGATAAGGGTGAGTATCATGCCTGCGCCCTCAAAATAAAGGTCATGCCTGAAGCTGTGTACAAGCTGCGTATCTCCTGCTGCCGTGCCGTAGCACATCATATACACCGCGAATATTCCGTATGCCACCGAAGCCGCCGCGCCCGTTGCAACAAGCGTATCCATATTAGGCGCGCCATTTGCAAGCGCCTTGAAGCCGCGCGAAAAATACGAGCGGTTAAGATAAATTATCGGCAGCGTAAGCAGAAACTGTGTAAAGCCGAACGCCGCCGCGCCCTCTGCACCCTCAAGAAATGCAGGCAGCGGCGCGCCAAGCATACTTCCCATGGAAACATACATAAGCGCCGCAAGAAATCCTATCGAAAGAAACAGGCGTAGCTTCATTGCGCGTGCTTCGGCGTTTTTCCTGTCGGAGCTGCTTTCCTTATGCGCCTGCGGCTTTTCGTCCTTGACGGTGCAGCCATAGCCCGATTTTACCACTGCGTTTATTATATCGGCTTCGGAAATTCCCTCATACTCCACGGTCATGGAGGAGTTCATAAGGCTTACGGTCGCCTCTTTTACGCCGTCCAGCTTTTTAACCGCCTTTTCCACATGGGCGGAGCAGGCAGAGCAGCTCATGCCTGTTACATTGAATTTGCTTTTCATTTGTATACCTCTTTTGCTGTTAGCCAAGACTAACATATTATATAGTATTATACATCAATAATACGTTTATGTCAAGCTGTGCGCTTGCATTTTGCTGCGGAATATGGTAAAATATTATCTGTTACAATAACCAGAAAGGGGCAGCAAGATGTTCGGACTTTTCGGAAAAAACAAAAAGCTTGGCAGAAGCGAGGAGGAAAAGCGCGCCGAGGCGCTTCCCCGCACCAAAAAGGTGCAGTTTGAGCCGATGAAAATCCCCGAAGCGGAGGCGCTGCTTGAAAGCGATATCCGCAGCGCGCTTGACTTCACTCCTGTAAACTATTATGCCACAAAAAACAGCTATCTGCTTTGCACCTTTTATTATGCGGAGGATTACGGTGAAATATATATGCGGTTTGAATACCGCGTTGACGATATTTGCAGGGGCAAAAGCAGATTTTACACCATCAACAAGACGCTTATGCGGGATATACTGCGCAAGTTCGGCGTAAATATCAATATCTGAGGAGCGGGAAATGAAAAGAAGCATACTTGATACACCGATAGAATTTGATAAAAATGACTTTTTCAGCCTTTTGTCACTGGCGGCGGGATATTCCATCGCCTGCCAGAACCGAATGGGAGAGCTTGTTATAGGTGAAAACGGCTGGAATGTCGATATAAAGGGCGGCACAATAAGGTTTGGCGAAAGCGTGTTCAAATCGGGGGTGCTTGGCTCGGAGTCGCACGAAAGCGGAACGTGGCTATGGGCATGGGAAAATACCGAGGGCGGGCTTCCCGAAATAGCTGCCGCACCCTCGCGCAGGGCGAAAAAGGCTCTTGCGGGCTGTCCCGAATTTGAAAACGGCAAATTCATGCTTGACGAGCTGCATAACGGTCACAATCTGTCTATGGTAAGCTGCGCTGTAAGCGATGAGGATATCTGCTATTACCGCTGTCCGTACAGCGGCGGCGCGGCATTTGTTACCGTGCGCGGACTTCCCGCGGAGGTGTTTCAGCCGCTTGCGGCACAGGCTTTCATAAAGCAGTATATCGAAATAATCAGCGGCTTTTACTGCGACCACAAGCTGCTGCTTGCAGGCTTTCTGTATCAGAGCGGCTGCGGCTTTGAGCAGCATGGCAGCACAGTTATTGCGGATATCAGCGGCAAAGCCGTCAGCTTTGGCTTTGAGGAGGCACAGGGCTTGCGGCGGCTGATTGATATTTCATAACTTAGGCAAGATGTCCCCCGCCTCTTAGGCGGCGGGTTCCATTTGCCATTC
>CAZLBL010000084.1:0-7773 GCA_964557825.1 uncultured Ruminococcus sp. | reverse complement strand
TGGTAAATGGAACCCGCCGCCTAAGGAGGCGGGGGACATCTTGCCTAAGTTATACACAAGGAAGGATTGCGTCAGTATGGAGAACATAATCAGTCTGAGGAATATCGTTGTTGAGTTTGACGGCGAGCAAATCCTCAAAAATATCGACCTTGACATCAAGGACAAGGAGTTTGTTACGCTGCTTGGTCCGTCAGGCTGCGGAAAAACCACAACGCTGAGAATTATCGGCGGCTTTCTTACGCCCGACAGCGGCGATGTAATGCTTGAGGGCAAGCGGATTAACGACCTGCCGCCGCACAAGCGCGATGTTAATACCGTATTTCAGCGCTACGCGCTATTCCCGCACCTTAACGTTTATGACAACATAGCGTTTGGTCTGCGCATTAAAAAGCTTCCCGAAAAGGAAATACTAAGGCGCGTTGGCGAAATGCTGGAGCTTGTAAACCTGCGCGGATTTGAAAAACGCACCGTAAACCGTCTTTCAGGCGGTCAGCAGCAGCGCGTTGCCATTGCAAGGGCGCTTGTAAATCACCCCAAAATTCTGCTGCTGGACGAGCCTCTCGGCGCGCTTGACCTTAAGCTGCGCAAGGAAATGCAGATTGAGCTGAGAAAAATACAGCAGGCGCTGGAGCTTACCTTTGTATATGTAACCCACGACCAGGAAGAAGCGCTTACCATGAGCGATACCGTTGTTGTAATGAACAACGGTCACATTCAGCAGATTGGCTCTCCCACCGATATTTACAACGAGCCTGTAAACGCATTTGTAGCCGACTTTATCGGCGAAAGCAACATACTTAACGGCTGTATGCCGCGCGACTGCCTTGTAGAATTCTGCGGCAGACAGTTTGAGTGCGTGGACAAGGGCTTCTCGCCAAACGAAACCATCGATGTTGTTATCCGTCCCGAGGATATCAAGGTTATCCCCGCAGCCGAGGCAAAGCTTACCGGCATTGTGGAATCGGTTGTTTTCAAGGGCGTGCATTACGAGATGATTGTTGACGGCGTTGACCACAAGTGGATGATACAATCCACAAAGGCGGAGGAAGTCGGCAGCATGATTGGCATGACCTTTGACCCGTTTGATATCCACATCATGAAAAAGGCAAAGGAGGACGACTGAAATTGAAAAAGCTGCGCTTTTTTGCCGCCCCCTATCTTGTGTGGATGGTGGTATTTATCGTTGTTCCGCTGCTGATGGTGGCATACTTTGCATTCACCGACAAGGACGGAAATTTCACGCTTGACAATGTTGCAAGTGCAGGTCAGTATACAAATATTTTCGTGCGTTCCATATGGCTTGCGATAATAGCAACCGTTATATGCCTTGTTATCGCGTATCCGCTTGCATTTTTGCTTTCACGCATGAAAAAGCACCACCAGGGCACAATGCTGATGATTGTAATGCTGCCGATGTGGATGAACTTTCTGCTGCGCACCCGCGCATGGGTTACGCTGCTTGGAAACACGGGAGTTATAAACTCAATACTCGGCTGGTTTGGGCTGGAGCCGATAAAAATGCTTAACACCGAGGGCGCAGTTGTGCTTGGCATGGTGTACAACTACCTGCCGTACATGATACTGCCGCTGTATTCGGTTATGGTGAAAATTGACAAATCCGTGCTTGAAGCCGCCTCCGACCTTGGCTGCAACCCGATGAAAACGCTGTTCAAGGTGGTGGTTCCGCTGAGCGTGCCGGGCATTATGTCGGGAATTACTATGGTTTTTGTTCCCGCGATAAGCACGTTTATTATTTCCCGTATGCTTGGCGGCGGCTCAAATCTGCTTATAGGCGACCTTATCGAAATGCAGTTTCTCGGCAACGCCTACAACCCGCAGCTTGGCGCAGCGATTTCGCTGGTGCTGATGGTTATTATCCTGCTTATCATGACCATAATGAACCAGTTTGACCCCGACGACCAGGTGCTGATGTAAGGAGGTGCGGCAGTGAAAAAGCTTGGAAAAATCTATATTGCCCTTGTTCTTGTGTTTCTGTATGTGCCGATTTTTGTGCTGATAGTATTCTCGTTCAACGAGTCTAAAAGCACCACGTTTACAGGCTTCACCCTTGAATGGTACGAGAAGCTTTTCAGAAACGATATCATTATATCCTCGCTGATAAATACGGTTATAATCGCGGTTGCGGCTAGTATCCTTTCCACAATACTGGGAACGTTTGCCGCTATCGGTATCCACTCCATGAAAAAAGTGCCTAAGGCAATTGTGATGAACGTGACGAATATGCCTGTAATCAACCCCGAAATTGTAACGGGCGTTTCGCTTATGCTGCTGTTTGTGTTCTTTGCGGCACGAATGAACCTTGAATTTGGCTTCTGGACGCTGCTTATTGCGCATATAACGTTCAACGTCCCGTATGTTATCCTTAACGTTATGCCCAAGCTTCGCCAGATGGACCCAAATCTGTTTGAAGCGGCGCAGGACCTTGGCTGCAGCCCTGTTACGGCTTTCCGCAAGGTTATACTTCCGGAAATAATGCCCGGTGTTCTCAGCGGCTTTCTGATGGCTTTTACCTACTCGCTTGACGATTTTGTTATCAGCTATTTCACCTGCGGTGCGACCTCGCAGACGCTGCCTATCACAATTTACTCCATGGTGCGCAGAAAGGTTTCTCCCGAAATAAACGCCCTGTCCACCATTATTTTCGTGGTTGTTGTTATCGTGCTGATTGCAAAGAATTTCATTGAAAACCGCAAGTACAGAAACAATGCTTCGGGAAAGGCGGATTACTGATATGGACGTAAAAAAGATTTTAGGCTCTGTGCTTTCCGTGCTGGTTTCAGCCGGCGTTCTTTGTTCCTGCGGCGCTGCGCCCGAAGCTGACGGCGAAGCAGACGAAACCGAGGAAAGCGGCGCGCAGACCCTTACCGTTGAGGATATGGAATACTACACGCGCTT
Source organism: uncultured Ruminococcus sp. (assembly GCA_964557825.1). Lineage (GTDB taxonomy): Bacteria > Bacillota > Clostridia > Oscillospirales > Ruminococcaceae > CAG-115. The sequence continues at coordinate 4,857 of CAZLBL010000084.1, read as the reverse complement.
TAAGGACGCGGGCATTTCCATAAACGTCTACAACTGGGGAGAATATATTTCCACGGGCGCAGACGAGGGCACGCTTAACGTAAACGCCGAGTTTACAAAGCTTACGGGTATTCAGGTGAACTACACCACCTATCCCTCCAACGAGGATTTGTATTCAAAGCTGAAAAACGGCGGCGCAAGCTATGATGTTATAATTCCCTCCGACTATATGATTTCCAAGATGATTAACGAGGAAATGATACAGCCGATTGACCTTGACAATATCTCCAACTTCAAGTATATAATGGATAATTTCAGAAATCCTGCATACGACCCCGAAAATATGTACTCCGTTCCGTACACATGGGGAACTATCGGAATTATATACAACACAACGCAGATTGACCTGCCCGCCGAGGAAATTGACTGGGATATCCTTTGGGACGAAACCTACGCCGACCAGATACTAATGTTTGACAACCCGCGTGACGCTTTCGCAGTTGCGGAGATTATGGAAGGCTTTTCGCTGAATACGGAAAATCCCGATGAGCTTATTATCGCCGCAGAGCGGCTTAAGGAGCAGAAAAGCGTTGTGCAGGCTTATGTAATGGACGAGATTTTTGACAAGATGGCAAGCGGCGATGCGTGGCTTGCGCCGTATTATGCGGGCGACGCGCTGACAATCCTTGACGAAAACGAGGATCTTGCGTTTGTTGTGCCGAAAAGCGGAACAAACCTGTTTGTGGACGCGATGTGTATCCCCGTTGGCGCAAAGCAGAAGGAAGCCGCTGAAATGTACATCAACTTTATGTGCGAGCCTGACATTGCATTTGCAAATATCGACTATATATGCTACTCCACTCCGCACTCGGCGGCTTATGAAATGTTGGACGAGGAAACGCAAAGCTCTACGGTTTCCTACCCTGATGACGAATATCTTGCGGCTAACTCCGAGATATTTGTAAATCTTTCAGACGAAGCAAATAATCAAATGCAGAAGCTATGGACGGAAATGAAATCCGCGCAGGCGGAAAACTCAAACCAGTGGATTGTACCGGTTTTTCTGGCACTGTGCATATCGGCGACAATCGGTATCCTTATAAAACGCTATATCAAGAACAAAAAGGATATTTTCTGAAGCAAGAGGCTTAAGGCAACACCACACAAAGACCATCTTTTGGATTTTGTACGGTGCTGCCTTAAATACAAAAACGGCAGGCGATTATGGCACCTGCCGTTTTTGTATTACTGCCGACAAATCAGAAATGCGTTTCCGTAATGGTCATGAAATATTCTGCCGTTTTCTCGGGCGGGGTGCGCATTTTGTCGTCCACCCACCACCTCAGCGCCGCGCAGAAGCTGTAAACCAAATGGTTAAGCAGAAAATCCTCGGGAACATCGGTGCGGAAATCAGCAAGATACATTCCAAAAAATGTCGTGAGGTATTCCCTGAGATAGCGCAGGAAAATATCGCCGCTTTCCGAGGATAGTATGCCGATTATGTCGCTTTCGCCGTCCTTCAGATGATGCAGAATATGTGCAAGCCTTGACTGGATATCCGTTCTTCCGTCCTCATGCGCGCAGATTTCGCCTGCAAATATATGGTCGAAAACATCGCTGCACATTTCCTTAAGCAGCATATCCTTTGTTTCAAAATGTGCATAAAAGGTGCTTCTGCCCACGTTTGCTTCGTCTATAATCTCCTGAACCGTGATATGCTCGTAGCGCCTGCTCCGCAGCAGTCTGCTGAATGCTGCAAAAATTGCGTCACGCGATTTTTTTTGACGTCTGTCCATATAAACCTCCGCCGAACAAATTTATCAAAATGTACGATAACCTACAATTTGCGTAATATGATTATTGACCACGCGGCGCAAATCATGTAAAATAATATCATACAAGATGTTCGGTAACAGATATATTGTATCACAAAATTCACCGAATGTCAAGCGCAGAAAATACCGCGCTAATAAAAAGCAACAGAGAGGTAGCAATTATGGAAGAATTTATGGAACGGCTTGAAAGTATTCCCGCATTGATTATCAGCGGAGTTTTTCTGCTGGCAAGCCTTATACTGGATATCGCGGGGGCGGATATTCCGTTTTACCTTGACCCTGCGCTTGTAAGCGCACTGATATCGGGTCTGCCTATAATCGTATATGGCGTTACAAATATCTTTACAGGAAAGGGTATCAGCAAAATCTCCTCCGCGCTGCTTATCAGCATTGCAATGATTTCCTCCGTAATTATCGGTGACAGCTTCGCGGCGGGCGAGGTTGCTTTTATCATGGCAATCGGCGAGCTGCTTGAGGATAAAACAACCGAAAGAGCCAAAAAAGGTCTTAAAAAGCTTATAGGACTTGCTCCGCAGCAGGGACGCAGAATTATTGACGGCAAAGAGGAAATGATTAACGCGGAGGAAATCGCAAAGGACGATATTCTCAGAGTTCTTCCGGGCGAGAAAATCCCTGTGGACGGCGTTATTATCAGCGGGCAGACCTCGGTTGACCAATCCGTTATGACGGGCGAATCGCTGCCTGTGGACAAGGAAGCAGGCGACGAGGTTTTCTGCGGCACAATCAACCGCTTCGGCGCTGTGGATATCAGGGCAACAAGGGTGGGCGAGGATTCCTCACTGCAAAGGCTTATTGCAATGGTGCGTGAAGCCGAGGATAAAAAAGCTCCCACACAGCGTTTAGCCGATAAATGGGCAAGCTGGCTTGTGCCTGTGGCAATGCTTATCGCCATTATCGCGGGCATTATTATGCAGGATATCGTGGTGGCGGTTACGGTGCTGGTTGTATTCTGCCCATGCGCGATGGTGCTTGCAACGCCCACAGCGATAATGGCGGCGATAGGTCAGGCAACCAACCACGGCGTTATAATAAAATCGGGCGAAGCGCTTGAAAAAATGGGTCATGTGGATACCATGACATTTGACAAAACAGGTACGCTTACCCACGGCGTGTTAAAGGTCAGCGACATAATTCCGCTTTGTGAGGAATATTCCGCAGACGAGCTGCTGCAATATACCGCCTCCGCCGAAAGCATGAGCGAGCACCCGCTTGGCAAGGCTATTGCCGCCTGCGCACGGGAAAAGCAGCTTAACCTGTTCCCTGCCGAGGATTTTTCAATGCAGTCGGGCAAAGGCATCTGCGCCTTCGCAAACGGCAGAAAGCTCTGCTGCGGCACGGAAAAATTCCTTAACGAAAATGGAATTGAAATCTCCGGAAATGCTGCCGACAAGCTTGAAAAGCTGCGTATGCAGGGCAAGGCTGCCGTACTTTCGGCGATTGACGGAAAGCCTGCCGCAATAATCGCGCTTTCCGATGTGCTGCGTGAAAATGCCGCGGATACCGTTTCCGCGCTGCACAATATCGGCGTTGAAGCCGTGCTGCTTACAGGCGACAACAAGCAGACAGCGGAGCATTTTGCAAGGCTTTCCGGAATATCCGAGGTGCATTCGCAGCTTCTGCCCGAGGAAAAGGTCGGCTGTATTGCGCAGCTTCAGCAGGACGGCAGAAAGGTTTGCATGATTGGCGACGGCGTGAACGACGCTCCCGCGCTTAAAACGGCTGATGTGGGCATAGCAATGGGCGCAATGGGAAGCGACATAGCGGTTGAAGCGGCAGATATTGCACTGATGAGCGATGATATTTCAAAGCTTGCGTATCTCAAAAGGCTGTCAAAGGCAACGCTTGGCACGATTAAATTCAGCATTTCCCTGTCGATGTTTATAAATTTCGCGGCGATAGTGCTGTCGGTGTTTAAGCTGCTTACGCCGACCACAGGCGCGCTTGTACACAATGTAGGCTCGGTATTTGTGGTGCTGATTGCAACGCTGCTTTATGAGCGGAAATTTGACTGACGCAGAAAAGGAGTTTGACAAAATGAAGAACAAAGATCACCTGCCAATGTATGGAATAGCCCCTTATTGAATTGAGGCGTATGCAATCCGCATACGCCCGTTTTTTATTCGGTTTGATTTATCTGAAGCTAACCAAAATCACAGCTTTTCCGATATAACCATAAGCTGAATTCCCCTGTCAGAGGACGGAGTGCCGCCGAAATCCGCATAGCTTGCGCAAACCCTCATGCCAAGACCGCCGAATATCTTCTCAACCTCGGCAAGCGAATACAGCCGTATGGTGTTGCCCTCCTCCATCACAGGCTTCGGCAGCGGCGCACCGTAGGAGTAATCAAGCTGACCGTAAATAAGAGTTCTGGTTTTGCTTTCCCACTCAAAATTTGAAAGAGTAAGGCACTGTTCGCCTGCGTCCCACAGCTTGCAAGGGAAATGAGTTTCGGCATAATCGGCGTTCATGATATCCATAAAATGCCTGCCGCCCTTTTTAAGCGCACGGGAAATAACCGAGAAGATTTTAAGGTTCTCCTGCTCGTTTTCAAGATAGCCCACCGCGCCGTCAGCCATATTAAGCACGATATCAAATTCATTCTCAAAATCCACCTCGCGGATATCGCGGCAGATAAAGCGCGCGTTAAGTCCCCTGCCCTGCGCCTGACTGGAGGCATACTCCACATATTCGGGGGTGATGTCAACTCCAACCACCTCAAAGCCGCGCTCCGCAAGCATAAGCGAATGTCGTCCGAAGCCGCACGCAAGGTCAAGTATACGCTCGCCGCCGCGCAGGTGCAGCCTTTCTATCAGAAAATCCACCTGCCGCTTTGTATCCTCAACCCAAGATTGATTTTGAATATCCAGCGTCCATATTTTTTTGTACCAGTCACTTTCCATCGGTTTCATAATAACATTCCTTCTTTCCACAAATTCATTCTGCAACGACTGTTTCAGAAAGTCCATTAATTCAATAAGGGGCTTGCCCCGTCATTTAACGTGGCCGTACCGAACGAGTTCGG
>CAZLBL010000083.1:0-8084 GCA_964557825.1 uncultured Ruminococcus sp. | reverse complement strand
CAAAAAATTTTACACTTCTATTGCTTCTTTATAACACACAAGCTAAGTCTCAGGGTATGAAGCAGCTTATGGCTGGCGGCGGCGTTGCCCTCATCGGTATCACCCTTATCCCCCTTCTTTCCGGTCTTTTCGGTTAATCCGAAACCACTCGGTAAATGCGGAAAGCCTGTCCTGATGGGCAGGCTTCTCTGCAAATAAATAAGAAAGGCGGTATGTAATGGAAGATATTTTAGACTCGATAGCTGATGCGATACACGACTTTCTTGTAGATTTATGCGGTGGTATTTTCATAGGTATTTTCGACGACGCAAATGCGGCAACGGGAGAAATTGCGGCAGAAGTCGGCTTAACTCCGTCCCAATGGAGTGGCAGTATCTTTAATATGATACAAAACCTGTCAAACAATGTCATTATCCCGATTGCAGGCATTATTATCACCTTTGTTCTCTGTTACGAGCTGATAACGACCATAACAGAAAAGAACAATATGCACGATGTTGACACTTTTATTTTCTTCAAGTATGTTTTCAAGGCTTGTGTAGCGGTATTTCTGCTCTCGCACACCTTTGAAATCACGATGGCGATATTCGATGTCGGGCAATGGGTGGTCAACCAAGCGGCGACCTCAATAACGAACGACACCTATGTGGATGTTATCAGTATGTATAACAACTTCCGTGACTCGCTCGACGGAATGGATTGCGGACAGCTTATCGTTCTCATTATGGAAGCGGCGGTTGTCAGCCTTGCAGTAAAGGCAATAGCAATACTTGTTACCGTCGTTCTTACCAACCGTATGATAGAAATCTATTTGTATTGTTCGGTTGCACCGATACCGTTTGCAACAATGACCAACCGAGAATGGGGAAATATCGGCACGAACTATATCAGAAGTATGGTGGCTCTGGCATTTCAGGGCTTCTTCATTATGGTTATCGTGGGTATCTACTCCGTACTTGTCAAGGATTTAGTCAATGCAACAGACCTCCACGCTGTTGTAATGAAGATAGGAGCTTACTCCATTATCCTCTGTCTGTCGTTGTTTAAAACATCAGCAATCTCAAAATCAATCTTTAACGCACACTAATGAAAGGAAGATGTAAATGAAAAATTGTAAGTGTAGAGATACTATCACCAAGAAGCAGGTGGATTACCTCGGCAGGCTTGCCGAACTCACAGTTGAAGCGGCTCTCGGCGGAAAGAACTCGCTTTCCTATCGTGTTCTGTTCCGTTCCTGCTGTGATAACCTTGACGATGACTTCGAGGAAGTATTTGGCACAACCGAGCTTTACGAACTCAGACCTTGCCAGTTTGACAAGGCGGTGTCATTCCTCGCTGAGTGGTTTCCCGATGACATCATTATGGAGGTCAGCTCCGACCTTGAAGCAGAATTCGAGGAATTCCGCTATAAGTTCGTCGAGGATATGCCTATGGACAGTCCCGCTTATCAGCAGTTAATGGAGGATTTTATGTATGCCGTATGTTCAGGTTCCGAAAGACCTTGCGAAGATTAAGACTAAGGTCGCCTTCAATCTTACGAAAAGACAGTTAATCTGCTTCGGCATAGCAGGTGTTACGGCTCTCCCAACTTACTTTCTCACGAGGGAGGCAATAGGAAATATGGGGGCAATGCTTCTGCTTATTGTAGTTGCGATGCCCTCTTTCCTTGTAGCAATGTATGAGAAAAACGGACTTCCCTTTGAAAAGGTGGCGAAAACGGTGATAAAAAGCCGTTTTCTTCGCCCGAAGGTCAGACCCTACAAGACCGAAAATCTCTACGAATATGCCGAAAAACAGTACGACTTGGAAAAGGAGGTAAAAAACATTGTCGAAGATAATTAAAAATGTATCAGGCAAGCAGAAAAAGCAGATTGACGCTGCTGTTAAAAAGGCACGTCCTAACGGGAACGGCAAAGTTCCCGTAACGGCACAGCAGTCAATCCCTTTCAAGCAGATGTTCAAGGACGGTATCTGCAAGGTAGACGATAATCTCTACACCAAGACAGTTCAGTTCTTCGACATCAACTATCAACTTGCACAGAACGAGGATAAGACAGCGATTTTCGAGAATTACTGCGACTTCCTCAACTACTTTGACAGCTCCATCAATGTTCAGCTTTCCTTTCTCAATCAGGTAGCCGATGTTGAGGAGTTTCACAGCCAGCTTGAAATTGACGGTCAGGACGACGAGTTCAACGACATTCGTCAGGAATACACCGAAATGCTGAAAAATCAGCTTGCAAAGGGAAATAACGGACTTGTCAAGACAAAGTATATCACATTCGGAGTAAAGGAAAAGTCGCTGAAAGAAGCAAAGCCAAAGCTTGAACGTATCGAAGCCGATATTCTCAACAACTTCAAGACTATGGGTGTACTTGCTCAGCCTATGAACGGAGCTGAACGCCTTGCGGTGCTTCATCGTAGCTTTAATCCCGATGGCAGAGAAAAGTTCCGTTTCTCTTGGGATTTACTCCCGAAGTCAGGTCTTTCCGTCAAGGACTTCATCGCTCCCTCGTCCTTTGATTTCTCAAAGGGCAACAGTTTCCGTATGAGTGGCAAGTACGGAGCAGTTTCATTCATCAACATTATGGCTTCTGAAATGTCAGACCGTATGCTTGCCGATTTTCTTAACATTGAGCATAACATCACGCTCAGTATTCACATTCAGTCTATCGACCAGAACAAGGCGGTGAAAATGGTTAAGAGCAAGATTACCGACCTTGACAAGATGAAGATGGAAGAACAGAAAAAGGCTTTCAGAAACGGTTACGACATTGACATTATGCCGTCCGACATTAACACTTTCGGCAAGGAAGCAAAGAGCTTGCTTAACGACTTACAGAGCCGAAACGAGCGTCTTTTTATGGCTACTATTCTCATTATGAATACAGCCGACACCAAAAGAAAGCTTGACAATATCATCTTTCAGGAACAGGGCATTGCACAGAAGTACAACTGTCAGCTCAAACGTCTTGATTATCAGCAGGAAGATGGCATTATGGCTTGTGTTCCCATCGGTGTAAACGAAATCGAAATCAAACGTGGACTTACCACGTCAAGTACAGCGATTTTCGTTCCGTTCACAACACAGGAGCTTTTTCAGGGCGGTGAAGCTCTCTACTACGGTCTTAACGCACTTTCAAACAATATGATTTTGTGCGACCGTAAACAGCTTAAAAACCCTAACGGTCTTATTCTCGGTACGCCCGGTAGTGGTAAGTCGTTCTCCGCAAAGCGTGAGATTACAAACGCTTTTCTTACCACAACAGACGATATTATCATCTGCGACCCTGAAGCCGAGTATTATCCGCTTGTCAACCGTCTTAACGGTCAGGTTGTCAAGATTTCGCCTACTTCCACACAGTATATCAATCCGCTTGACATCAACCTCAACTACTCCGAGGACGAAAACCCCATTGCATTAAAGGCAGACTTTATCCTCTCCCTTTGCGAGCTGATTGTCGGCGGTAAGAACGGACTTGAGCCTATCGAAAAGACCATTATCGACCGTTGTGTGAGAATGGTTTATCGTGAGTACCTTGCAAATCCCGATACGGCAGAAATGCCTATCTTGCAGGATTTGTACGACCTTATGCTCAAACAAGCCGAACCTGAAGCTCAGCGTATTGCGACAGCTCTCGAAATGTATGTAACAGGCTCTCTTAACGTATTCAATCATCGTACCAATGTTGATATGAATAATCGTCTTATCTGTTTCGATATCAAGGAGCTTGGCAAACAGCTCAAAAAAATCGGTATGCTTGTCGTTCAGGACTGCGTATGGAACAGAGTTACGGTCAACCGTGCCGAACACAAGTCCACTCGTTATTATATCGACGAGTTCCACCTTCTTCTCAAAGAGGAGCAGACTGCGGCGTATTCCTGCGAAATCTGGAAGCGTTTCAGAAAGTGGGGCGGTATTCCTACGGGACTTACTCAGAACGTAAAGGACTTGCTTGCAAGCCGTGAGATTGAGAATATCTTTGAAAACTCTGACTTCATCTATATGCTCAATCAGGCTGGCGGTGACAGACAGATACTTGCAAAACAGCTCAACATTTCCCCTCATCAGCTTTCGTATGTAACGAACAGCGGTGCGGGTGAAGGACTTATCTTCTATGGAAATGTCATTATTCCCTTTGTTGATAAGTTTCCAAAGGACACACAGCTCTACAAGATTATGACCACAAAACCCGAAGAACAGGAGGAAAATTAATGAAGATGAAGAAAAAGACCATTAAGACTATCGGTATCACAGCAGGCGTAATTGCGGCGGTGGGTGCAGGAGTAACGGCGATTTGCCTTGCAGTCAAGAACAAGAGGAAGCCTGTTACGGAAGTTCCTTACCCTGCGTCCGCTTGGGACTGCAAGTAATGGGCTGGCTCATTTTTCTCGGCGGAGCGATGTTTGGCGGTACAGTAGGCGTATTTACAATGTGTCTGCTTCAGGTCAATCATCTCAATGAAGCCGACAGCGAGGAATAAGAAAAGCCGTACTCGGAGTTTTCCGAATACGGCGGATACATAATCAATATAGTCATTTATAAAATTCTAAAAAGATAGCATTGTCTTTCTCATAAAAATAAGAATTACGGTATTCATATAATACATCATCTTCCATTATTGCGTTTGGGAGAATGACATTTAAAAGTGGATGTTTATCTTGTAAACATTTCATTATTTGATATGCTTCAAGTATAGTAGCTTCTTTTTCTGTTAAGCCATTGTACAGAAATTCAACATCTATACCAATGTAATCTTTTATTATTTTGTATTTTTCGCCTTTATATTTCCTATTGTTTTTTTCGTATGTTTCTATTTCCTTTAAAATGTGGTTGTATCTCTGGTTTTTCCCCTTGCCAATATAAAAAAATCTCTTGTTTTTCCCTTTTGTAAACCACGCATATACATATGAGTTAGGGACGGAGTCGTCACATTCATCTGGCTCAAAACCAAACATATCTAAATCAGCTTTATGGTTCTCATATATATCTTTTATGAAATCTTGCAAATTATCACATCCGTTCAGATTAGCTTATCTAAATTATACCACATCTACCCCGAAAAAACAATACATACCCTGTTTGCAGGGCAAATAAATCACAGAAAGGAGGTATCAGAGTGGAAGGAAAAGAGTTGAAAGCGACGGAGAAAACCGTCTTGAAGCACTCCCGTGACGGTGTTCTCGAACAAAATCTTGCGGACGGCTCGGCTAAAAAGGTCAGTAAGAAAGCCGAAGAAGCCGTGCTGAAAGCAGAAGGTGTTCCAGACGAACGCTTTGACAAGATAAAAGCGGCGGGTCTTGTGGTAGAAGATGTGAAGAAGCCAGACCATCGCAAGTTGCAGTTCGGACGGAACAATCCCGATAACACTTGGGCAGAAGCCGTCTATGGCAATAAGCCTGCGGAACAGGAATATTCTGCTCCGACAGAAGCGTATTCCGTATCTGATACAACGGTATCAGCCGAAACAAACGATTTTACTGAGCCGACGGAAATCAAGCCGAAGGCAGAGGAAAGCTCGCTCAGACAGCATAAGCAGACCTCTTTCGTTTCAGATGAGCAGTATCAAAGCTCGGAAACATCAGTACTCGTTACTCAAAGGGAGCTTGCCGAATTGGAGCATAGCACACTCGGAAGCGAGAGCATTACTCCAAAGGCACAAAGGAAGTATTCTTTCAAATCCGATGAAAAGTATCAGCTTTCCGAAAGCAAGGTATCTGTATCGGCAGAGGAATTTGCTGGAATGGAGCAGACTTCCTTCAAAGCTGAGGAATTAAAGGGCTTTGACCCGTCAAAATCAAGGCTACAGCGTGGCTTCTGTTCCGATGATGAATACACCACATCAGAGGAAGTTGTTGAAGCTACTGCCGAGGATTTGAAGCCGAAATCAAAGCTCACATTCAAGAGCGATGATGAGTATGTCAATTCCGAAGAAGTCGTAGAAATTGACGGTGCTGAGTTTGTCGAACAGCAGACAGAGGAAAAGAAAGAAAGCAAGCTAAAGGAGAAGAAAACCCGAAAAGGCTTGAAGGATAAATCCTCTGCTGCCGAGAAGTTGACCGACAAGGACGGAAATTCTGTCTTTTATTACGAGGGTGAAGCTCCTCCCGACAGAAAGCTCACTCACGGAGAAAAGAAGTTGAAACGGCGAATACGCAAGGACGAGAAAAAGGTCTACAAGCTCCAGAAAAGGCTTGACAAGGCTGAGGATAAGCTCCCTCATCAGCGAGTATTTCACGTCCGCAAGGAATGGAACTCCGAAAAGCAGAAAATGCAGCGAAAGCTCAAACTTGAAAAAGAGGTAAAGCCTCTCCCCAAGCCGAATATCGTTCAAAAGGGTGTTCAGGGTGCAAAGCACGCTGTAACAACTACTGTTTCGGGTATTGCTCATCAGCAAATCAGCAAGTACGAGGACGACAACCAAACGCTGAAAGCGGCTCACGGTACTGAAAAAGTAGCGGAGTCGGCTCTGCGTTTCGCTTCCAACAAAGTCAAGGCTACAAATCAGAAGTTAAAGGAAAAGCCCTATAAAAAGGCTTCCAAGCTGAAATTTGATACCGAAAACGCTCACAAGAAGCTTAATCAGCATAAGGTCGCTCTTGAACACAAGACCGAGCAACAGACCAAAAAGGAAGCGAAGAAAGAAGCCAAGAAGGCTCTCAAAAAATCACAGCAGAAGATAAATCAGAAAAACGCCGCCAAAACAGCAAAAAAAGGTGCTTCAAAGGTCGGTAAAAAGGCTGGTCAGGCGGCAAAAGATGTCGGACAGATTATTGTAAAGGCGATTGCCAATAACAAGGTAGTTATAATCATCTTGATTATATTCCTCTTGCTGTTCGGTTTACTCTTTATACTTGGCTCGTCAGGTTTTACTTCACTTGGCGATACGGGAACAATGGTGATTGCTTCGTCCTACACATCAGATGATGAAGATATTTATGCGGCGAACGACTATATGAACGCTCTTGAAAACAACCTGAACTATCAAATCAGCAATATCCCGAATGTTTATGTGGGTTGGAACGAGTATAACTATTATCTCGACCCCATAGGACACGACCCCTATGCCCTTATATCCTATCTGACAGCAATGGAAATTAACTTTGACTATGATGAGGAAACACAAGCAAGAATTCAGGAGCTTTTCAATGCGTTATATACGCTTGAAGTAGAGTCTGTCCACGAAGTTCGCTCGTATCAGTACACCACTACTGATGAAGAAGGCAATGAAGTAGTTGTTACCGTTTATTACGACTACTATATTCTGAATGTTACTCTGACAGCTAACGATTGGGATAGTGTGGTTAAGCCGAAGCTCGAAGCGGCAGGCGTTTACGACGTATATCTGCTGTTACAAGAAACGCAAGGAAACAAACCCGATTTATTTTAAAGGAGGAGATAATTTGCCTACACCACTTGAAAAAACCGAGGCATTGCTTGAAAAAGCTATTGCCGACTTGGAGAGTATCCGAGCAAAGAAAGCTGATATTCTTGAAAAAGAAAAGCAAGGTATCGCTCGTGTAAGCTCTCTTGAAAATACTCGAATTTTACAGCTTGTAAATTTGAGTAAGATTGACAGCTCTCAGCTCAAAGCCTTGCTTATGACTGAACAGCCGAAACCTGTCGAACAGGTTGTAAAGCCTGAAACTACAAATTTCGTTACAGAAAGGATTACTGAAGATGAAGAAGATGAGTAAAATTCTTTGCTCCGTACTTGTGATGTGCGGGGCTTTTTCAATGTCTGCAATGAGCGTTTATGCTACGGGAGATATTCTTATTGACGAGCCGATGGAAATGGAAGAAGCGGTTACAACCGTTGTTTCGTCAGAGGTTATTGAAAGCGGCGAGCTTCCTGTTATTAACGAGGATAACGTGATTGAATACCCTATGCCCGAAGTGAATGTCGTTGAGAAGAACGACGATAACAAGGGAAATGCGGAAACAACTATTGTTCAGGACAACGAAGCTCCTACGCTCGGACTTCCCGAAGGAAATGCTACAATTATCGAAGATGTGTCGGCAGATGTAGTTGACCGTCAGTTTATTGCCATTCAGAGTAAGAACGGCAACACATTCTATATCG
>CAZLBL010000082.1:4956-8162 GCA_964557825.1 uncultured Ruminococcus sp. | reverse complement strand
AAACGCTCCTCGCGCTCCTGCAGGTTTTTCTCCCATTTGCGCTGTTCCTCAATGGCTATCCCGTTGCCTGTGGTGTAGTTAGATGTTCCCGAAGATACCTCATATGTTTCACCTAACGCCGCCAAATACTCGTCTATATCTGTTTGCAATTCGGCTTTTTGCTTATAAGCTTCTTCGAGTTCAGTTTCCAGTGCTTGTACATCAAGTTCAGTTCCACCGAAGAAACCAGATATAAATTGCTCAAATGCGTTTAGCTCTCTATCATTAAGATGCAGGTTTTTACGTTGTTCAAGCATTGGTTCAAGATTGGCTATTTTTTCATCAACTTCAAGCATGGCTGCCGAAGCTTCGGTTGCCCTCGATTCCAATGCAGAAAGTTTTAATTCTGCACGGCGTTTCTCAATATACCCGTCAACAGCACCAGAAAGTTCATTGTATGCGCCCGTCAGCCTATCCACCACATCTACTTCATCGCCAAGGATATCCTGCAAATCATCTGCTATACCCTTAAGCTCGTTTTGCTCTTCGGCGGTTCTTGCTGTCTTTTGCCGTAATTCTTCATATCGATTTGCTTTTTGCTCCAAAAGCAAAATCTCTGATTCGCCGCTTTTGATATTATCCTCAAAAGCTGCATTCATGTCATCAATTTTCTGAGCCAGCTCATCGGCTTCGGTTTGTGCATCTCCTGCCGTTGTACAAAACAACGTCAATCCCGATACCAACAGACCTATTGCCGCTGCCACTGCGCCTGCGGGATTGGCTGACATGGTAGTGTTAAGCAGCGCCTGCTTAGCGGTGGCAGCATCAAGCTTACCACCCAGTACAGCATAGATTATCTCCTGTTTAGTGAGCGTGCCGTTTAGCGCTGCCGTCTTAAGCGCGGCAGCACCTTGTGCATTGGAAAACAGTGTTACCTGTAACGCCGCTGATTGCCAGCTTGCGATTACCTTGGTTACAACCCCCGCCGCCTTGAATGCGACCATTCCCGCTGTAACTCCCGCAAGTCCCGCGCCGACAAGGTCGATATTGTCGATAAGCACCTTAAGCGTGCCAACCGCAAATTCTCCGACAGGCTCAAAGGTTAATTCCAGCTTGCGCTTCAGCGTATCAAGCGAATCGTTGAGAGAGTTGTAATTAAGGTCTTTTATGCCGTCAACTGCGCCCGCCGCTTCGTACGCGCTATCGGCGATATTGCCAAGAGCCAGAACCGCATCACTGCCCATGTCCTCCCACATAGTACCCATGAGATTTATACCCGCTGTGTTCTGAGCTATGGGGTCGTCTATTTCGGCAAGCGCCGTAATAACCTCAATAAACGCGTTACGCGCCGTATCGCCGCCTGCGGCAAACCGCGCTGCCATGCTGTCCGCAGATAAGCCAAGCGCTTCAAAGCCCTGCCTGCTTGTGTCCGAGCCGTCAATCACGCGGATTGCCAGCTCCTTCACGCTGTCGCCGACCTTATCCAGATTCCAAGCGCCGTTTTCCGCGCCGCTTGCAAATATGCTGAACATATCGCTTGCGGATAATCCCATCTTTGCAAACTGCACGGAATATTCGGATATGCTGTCAAGCAGCTCGCCCGAATAATCCAGACCGTTTTGCGCACCGCGCGCGATATAGTCGTAGGCTTCTGTCGCGGAAATGCCAAAATTCTGCGTCATAGCCTTTACCGCGCGGGAGCTTTCCGCGATATCATAGTCAAATACATCACGCAGCGCATATGCACTTTCGGTTATTTCCACAAGCTGTTTGTCATCAAGCGCACCCAGATTTTGCCTGATTGCCGCTATGCCGCCGGCTATATCGTCAAGACTTTCGCCGTAATTATCGCCGTAAATTTCCCCAATAACATCTTGCAGATTTGCAAGTTCCTCTGCCGACAGGTTGGTGGCTGCCGCGACCCGCCGCGCCGCGCTGTCAAGACCGTCCGATACCCCGATTATATCCTTAAGCCCCTCGCCAAGCTGCTGCACGCCCTTAAGCACAACATCTGATACAAGATTGGCTTTGATGATATCGCCCGCGCCCAGTGCAGCTTTGCCGACATCGTCAAGGCTGTCAGACATCTTGTCAACAGGCGTTGTATCCATGGCTTTGGCTATTTCATCGCCAAGCCGTTCTGTCGATTTAACCGCGTCCGTGGCATCATTCTGCGTGCTTATGCGCACATATCCGTCATACTGTGCCATTGGTTCTCCTTCCTATTTTTGATACAAAATCCTCAACCGCCGCGCTGTGCTGCCGCTCGGTCAGCGATATAAGGTCAGCGTGCCGCCGTACAAATTCTTTTTCGTCTTTGGTCAGCTTGCCGTTGTTCTGGCGGGAACGCAGGGATATAAGGGTATTAAAAAAGCAGTCCCTGCCAAGGTCGGCAAACAGACTGCGAAACTCCCACCAGTGCAAATCGGCGGTGGTTAAATCTATATTAAAAGCGCTCTTAAAAGCCGTATAAATATATGCGCTGTCCTTGTCAAAGCTATACACAGGCTTTGCGAGCCTTGCGGTGGTTGTTTCCTCGCCGCAGTTAAGGAACTTAAGCGCCTGCGTTACGGCGGCAGCAACGTCCGATGGCGGCGCGGGATACATCAGCGCACACAGCACAGTTAGCTTTTCGACTTCGGTCAGCCGCTCATCTCCAAGCGCTTTAATCGCCTTAAGGCACGTCCTGTAATCCGTGCGTATCTCAACCGCCTTACTGTTTATAAGCACGGCAGATGGCAGCGGCTGCGTTAATATATTCATGCCATCACGCCGCTTTCGGGCGCAGTGTATTCCGCCATAAGGCTTTGTGAAACCTCGCGGAAATAGTGCGCCATTGCCGCCATAAAGCGTGTAAGCTCCAATGGGTCGGTGCGCCCGTCCATAATTATAGCCGCCGCGCCTGCACCGAAAATGCCGTCAAAGCGCTCTGCAAGCCAGTCTGTAAAGCGTTCAAGTTCCCTTGCCGTTTCCAGTTCGACGTTGGACACTCCGTTTTCATCGATTTTCGGCGTGATATCTGCAAGCTTGTAGGCTTTTAATTCCTCATAGGCTTCATAAAATTTGCGCCGCACAGAAACATCTGTGGGGTAAAATTCAACGCTGTGGGTCTTGCCGCGAACCTCAATTTCTATAACGACAGGCGCGGGGGTGTTTACTTTGTATTTCATACTGTCCTCCTTAAAAATGGGCATAAAACAGCACCCTGCGGGGCAGGGTGCGATTTT
>CAZLBL010000082.1:0-4856 GCA_964557825.1 uncultured Ruminococcus sp. | reverse complement strand
TGTCCTCCTTAAAAATGGGCATAAAACAGCACCCTGCGGGGCAGGGTGCGATTTTGTGCAAATGCTAAGGCATTACCCATAAATAATCTCTGCGCTGCCTGCCTTAACCGCCTTGTTAGCCGCGTCAACCTCGGCAACCGTAATATACTGCGGAGTGTCCGACAAGGTAAGCTCCGAGCCTGCCGAAAGCGCCGCCCATGCCGTAAGGTCGTCACCGTAGGTCACAGGCTGCGCTTCAGTGGTTGCTGCATATACATAGTGATTGCCCGTACTCAATGCAGGAGATATCACCACAACCGTCGATGTGGATTTTTTGCCCGCCGTAGATACTACGGTCAGCGCGTCAATGCCGTCATCTGGAGTAAACGTGTTTGCCGCGCGGTCGTATGTGCCGTAGGTGCGTTCACCCTCCCATACGATATCAAACGGCGCGGCAAGACCGTCCGCAGCCGAGCCGCCCCAGCTTTTAAGGTCGATTTTGCCTGCCTGCGTCCATGCGCGGAATTTGTCATCGCCCACGGAATCAAACATGGAAACCTCCATAAAAGTGTACTTAAGCTCGTCAAGCTGTTTGCGCTTGCGGTCGATTTCGTACAATTCCTTTGCCACCGCGCTGTCGCGCGCTACAAGATAAGGGGATATCGATGTAACCTGATTGCCGATAGTCACCTTGGATTTAGATACGCCCAGTACATTCTTTGTCTGGGATACCGTGTTGTTAAGCGTTCTCTCCATGCTCTCGTTGTCCTCGCCGAGAGGGTAGAAAATGCCGTTTACCTGCATCATAAGCAGGCTCTGTTCGCGCTCAATTGCGCCTGTTCCTGTGATTGCCATAGTTATTTCCTCCTCTGTTTGTAGATAAATTCAAGCTGTGCAGCGTAAATGCCTGTTGTGCGCTCCTCTGTCACCTCGTCAAGCGCGCCCGTTTCTATCACGCGGATTTGTTTTCCCTCCGCGCCATCGGGCAGGGCGGGATAATTGCCGCGCTCGTTCTGCTCGTCAATCCATGTGCAAAGCGCTTCCAGCAGTTCTATTGCCTTGCCGCGCTCGATATCATTGGAGATAGCGGCGCGGTAAGCAAACTGGAACGTCACAGTATAGGTCTTGTTTCCGAGTATGTCCTTGGTGTAAGGCGTATTCGGCACGGTTGTGACGGAGTAGCAGTCGCTCTCTCCAACATAGTCCAGATAGAACGGCAGCATAGGGTCGAGAGCAGGGCATTCTGCAAGATATTCGCAAATGCTGTCCATTATTGTATTCAATTCCGCAGCCCCCTCGAATAGTTTTGCACCTCACGGACGATTACATTTTTGCGCGCCGCCCACATACGGTCAAACCATTTTGAGCCGCGCTTGCCGTTAAGCCTGTTGCCGCTGTAATATCGCTTATGCGCATAAGGCGCGATATACACAAGCTTTCCGCTGCCCATTCGTGAGCCGAGTATAACGGATTTTTTTAGCACGCCCGTGCGGAACGGCACATAAGCGTCCATATTGCGCACAACCGTGTTGTCAATGAATTTTTGCAGCTTGTTGAAATATTCCTGCTCCTCCTGCTTGTATGAGCTTTTCCAGCGCAGCACAGCCTGCCCGTTTTTGCCAGTGAACAGCGTGCCGCGCTCGGTGGTTATCTTTATCATTTGCCGTTTACCTCCTGCTATCGTTACTTGCCGCTTATTTCCCAATGCCCGAATTGAAGCAGCGGAGTTGCTTCAATTCTCAATTTTTTCTTTGCCGCAATACAGTGCGGCAATTTTACTTCGTAAAACCGAAAAAATCGTATAGGCGTTACTTGCCGCTTATTTCCCAATGCCATAAGTTATGAGAGCCGTAGCAGCAGTTCCTGACCGCGCTGATAACAATGCAGCGCTCCGAGCCGTATTTTTGCAGCAGAGCAGCAGCTGTTGTGTCCTCGTCCTCCACAGCGCCGCGTACAAGGATATCTCCCGCTTGCAGCGTAAAGCTGTCCTGCGGATATCCTGCGTCAGCCCAACGCGCGGGAAGCATATACTGCTTGCGGTAGGGGATATACACCTCGGTACTGCCCTGCGGCGCTGCGCCCGCCTTGCTAAATCCCACGCCGTTTGAGCCGTCCCAGAATACGCCAAGCAGCACGCTGCGCTGAAGCCGCTCAGGCTCTCGCCCTTGCTGTGGGATAATGTTGTACAGCGTAACCGTATCACGGAATATCATTCCCTCGCCACCCCTCTGTATAGCCAGTCAAAGGGCAGCCAACGCCGACAGCAGTCATACATCATGCCCGCCGCCGTCACCTCCGCCGCGCCGCTGTTAAGCGTATACGACCACCCGCCCACGCTTTCGGACTGCTTAACCAGACCGCCTGTGTCAGCCGTCTGATTTATAATATCGCACAAAGCGCAGCAGCACATTTTCAGCCGCTCGTCATCGGCGTGAGCGGCGGCGCGGTCTGAGGTAACGCGGTCTAGGTATGCGGCAGCTTCGGCGGCAAGGCGTGGGAAATTCTCCACGCTTACCGTCGAGCCGTGGTATACGTCAACATAATAATCATAATCAGCGTAAGCCATGCCGCACGTCCTTTAATCCGCAGGCGCAGCGCAGACGCGCACCGCCTTCAGCTTATTATCGTCAACCCAGAGGTCATGGAACTTGCGGTAGTCTATAATCCAGCCGTCAGCGCCGTGAACGTCCTTAGGCTCAAAAATCTTGACGCCGTCCGTCTTGGAAGCTGCAGCAGGCGCGGAACGTGCGCAGACAATCCAGTTAATCTGCTTTGCACCCGCAGCAGGCGCGAAGCCAAAGTTATTAACGCCGTCCTTGAAGTCATACGCGGTTTTCATTCTTGCTGAGGGGACGCGGATTATAGGGATACCGTCAATGGTCTTAACCTTGGTTGTAAGACTGCCCTGTGTGAAATCCGCCATATTAAGATGGCGCACCAGCTTGTCGGAGCTGTCAAAGATATCCGCAACGGGGTAAGGCATGATTATTACAAGGTCGGCATTGCTGCCGCAGGTGTCAAGTATACTTGTAATATCGTCCTTAAGCGAGGTGTAAATGGTTGTAGCAGAGGGGTCATATTCCTTGCCATAGCCTGCGTCATTCGCAAGCTTGTACAGCTTGGAATAGCGGTAAGCGTCCACCTCGGGGATAACATTCTCGCTCTGGAACACGCTCATTGTCGCGGAAGCGGTTGCAATAAAGCCGCTCTCGTCAACCTCTATGCGGTCAAGCAGGAACTCCACGCCTCTGTCCATAGCCATAACCTGCGTCTGGTATGTAAGGGATACCTTGCCCTTGGGGTAGCCGCTGCCACGGTCATAATCTCCAAGACCGTCCGTTGAGATAACGGGGATTTTGATGTCCCTGCCGCCCGTGTACTTGTAGCGGCTTGCGTTTGCTTCCATCCAACCCGAAGTTGCGCCCTCAATCATCTGCCTGTCACAAGCGGACTGGAACAGGGTAATTGTTTCGATGCTGTTGTTGCTTGCCATAATTTTTATCTCCTTTCAAATCAAACGTCCTTAAATCCGAAGCCGCCCATAATCTGCGCCTCCAGATTGCTGCTGTCTGCGGGAACGCTGCTCTGGGTGCTGCCCATAAACAGCCCCTGCTTTTCTGCTGCGAATACGTCAGGCTCTGTCGCCTTAAGTCCGTCAAGGTATTCCTTGCCGCCGACAAACTCGCCGTTTTCCAGCTTAAAGCCCTTGCTGCGGAACTCGTCCAGCACGGATTTTCTCACGCGCTCGCTTGCAAAATTATAGCCGCCGAAAAGCTTCTCGGCGGCATAATCTGCTTCCTGCGCGGACAGCTTGGCATTAAGGCTGTCGGTGTCCTGCTTGTACTTGGCGTTAAGCTCGTCAAGCTGTTTTTGCAAGTCCTCGGATTTGTTGTCCGCCTTAAGCTTCTCCAAATCCTTGTCGCGGTCTGCAAGCTGCTTTGTAAGCTCCTCAAGCTTGGTCTTGTCCGCTGCGGCGGCTTCGGCGGGAACAAACTCCTTTGCGCCGACCTCGTCAAGCTGCTTGCGCTGGTCTGCTGAAAGCTCAATACCGAACGCTTTCAGCAGCGTGATGATTTTTTCCATCATGATTAAAACCTCCTAAAAAAGTGTTTTTGGGTATATAAAAAGCACCCTGCGCGGTAACGCAAAGTGCTGTTTATCTGTGGGAAATGGGAAATTACGCTTTCAACTTTAAACAATAATTGAATAATCGGAAATATCAGAGTCCGTCAAATACATATCTTCTTTACCGTCAACAATAAATCTCAGATATTCTTTTTCCTCATCTGAATTATCATCAATCGGGAGAAAAATCAAGCAATCACCAATGCCAGTAAACTCACTTCCATCATTCAACTTAATGGTTGCTTTCTGCTGTACAATGTAATCAATTGCCCTCATTTTTAGATTTATTGCCACTACTTCACTCCCTTTCTATGACTGGATAAACATGAGTGCCATTGCCAGAATATACAATAGCCAGCTTTCTGGTTTCAATATATTTACCCACTTTTTTATCAAATGTCTTTCCGATAGCCTTTTCCACAACAACATACTGAATCGGATATTTTGAACCACTACGATAATGCAATTCGGTTTTAGGAGCATATTCATTGACTAGTTTTTGCGCATCAACATCTTTATACAAGAAACTCTTAGGATTTTCGCCTTTTGCAAGTAACCGCTTTGATTCGCTAAGCCATTCTTTTGTACCCAAAATATGCTGCTCTTGCTTTTTGCTTTTTATCTGAAGATTAAGTTTGGATAGCGGTATCTTGTCAAGATTTTCTTTCATTATACCACTATCCCCGCTGTCTGTCAAGCGCAGCTGTGCATTCTCAAACGCCCTTTGCCTGCGCGTAACCGCGCCTGTCCTG
>CAZLBL010000081.1:0-8435 GCA_964557825.1 uncultured Ruminococcus sp. | reverse complement strand
TGAACGATTGGCGAATTTGATAGCACAGCACATCCGCATCCCGGCGCTGCTCCCGCCCGGTGATGGCCTTATATTGCGCCTTACTCAAAAGGAACTCGGCATCGGCGGTTTTGGGGTCACAGCCGAAAGAGGATAGCAGCTCACCGCCCTCTGTTTTCTCCGGGTTTTGCCCATAGTCAAAGCGGTCTTTGAGGGACTGCGCTGTGGTTTCACCCTTGCTGATATGGTGGGTTTTCAAGAATGTGGTTGCCACAGGCAAACCTCCTTTCGATAGCGCAAACGGCGGCTGTGGTCAGCCGCCGTCAGTCGTGTTTGGGACAAATTGTCCCAAAGTTCAGTCGGTGATAAAATCCCGCAGAGCGAACTTGGCTGAGTGCAGCCTGTCCACCAACCATTCAGCGACGGCGGGAATACCAAAGGGAGAAATCAGAAATGCGAGAATTAGGAACACGATCCCGCCCACAGTCTGCCCGCCGAGAAACAGAACAAGGGAAAGGATGGTCAGCACAACACATCCCAGCTCACACACCGCCGATGCGATGCAGAATAGAAATGTCACCATAGCGGCCAGCAGGGACAGCGCCACCATCACGGGGGCGGCAAGAATTTTGAGAACGATCATAATGGCTACCTCCTGTAAAATTGATATGGGTTGTCCTTCCGTAATTATTATAACTCCGCAAAAATCAGCATACAAGGATGTCGAGCTTTTCTCATTTTGGGACAAAAAGTCCCAAAGTGAGAAAAACCGGGGAACGGCACAAGACCGCTCCCCAGCACATTACAATTCCACCACCTCCGACAGCTTTTTCAGCAGCTCGGACAGCGGCTCCCACAGGTCAGCATAGTCCTTTTGAAGTGCGGCGATCTCTGCCGGATAAATGCCGTAGGTGTTGGCGTGGACAGCCACTTGGTTAAGGTTATTGGCGCACCGCCGCTGTAAGGACACCAGCTCCCGTACTTCGGACAGGTCAACATGGAGAACAAAGCCATTGAGTGCCATTTTTCGCACATAGGCGCTCATATTCTGAATACCCGCCTCTGCCATTCGCTCCCGGATCACCTCCAGCTCGTCCGGGCGTAACCACACATTGAGCGGAACGCTGCGAACACGCTTTTTGTTCAACGCTCCTCACGCTCCCGGATACGGCGCTTAGGCGGGTGTTCCCGCACCTTATCCAGCGGCTTTTCCTCCGGGAGCGGCACAGGCAGATTATTGATGATCCCATCGATCATATTTCCGTTTTGCTCCACCGACAGTTCTGCATTACGCAGAGGGTCATGTTTTTCGTTCATATTGTCCCTCCTTATCGTTCACCCCGGTCAGGGGCATTTTTCTTCGGGGCAGACTGCCCACGCTCCGCCTGTGCCAGTTTTGCCGCATTTTTCATCTGTTCCATGATCGGGCGGGGTCTATCGGGATTATCGGGTGCAGGGCGCATCTCATAATCCTCCGCCTGTTTTGCCGTCAATGGCCGAGTGTAGGTCAAATGCCCCCACGCCGCAAATGCACCATTCTCCACCGGGATGCGCTGATCATAATTGACGATCTCATCCGGGGCATTGTGGGGCGGCTTTGGGAATGTACCGATGTCAACAGGCCGCTGGGTGGAGTAATACTTGTAAAGTCCGGGAGCCTCGGTCTGGACGATCCCCACTTTGAAAAGCCGTTGGTAATCCTGTACCCGGTCGGCAAAGTCCTGTTCCATAACCGCTCTGTCATTTCCGTAATGTCCCCATTCATACTGCCGCTTCCCCTTTTCGTCATCGTAGCAAGCCCATGTGACATAAGGAGCGGGAGCGGTGGGATGATGCCCTAACGCAAAGCCTCGCCCATTTTCCAGCATGACTGCCTTTTGAATTTCATAGCCTTGATTTTTGTCCATTGTCCCTCCTTATCGAGATACATCCTTATCTGCCCGTTTTGCAAAGGGTTGGAGCTGATAGGGGCTTTTCCCGTCCTCCGGGCGCAGAAAGTCCAGCCTTGCGGCGGCACGGATGGCATTTTCGTTAAGTTGCCGCTGCCATGCCCCTTGGCTGAGTGCCCACTTAAAACCCGCCTGTTTCAACGCCTGCCGCTGATCTGCGTCCGGCTTTTCATCAAAAAGGAGCTGCAAGCGGTTTTCTGCCTCGTTGATCTTGGCCTCGCCGCCGGGGAATGCCCAGCCTGCAAATTCGGAGCGGTTGCTCAATTCCTCAATGCGCTGGCGCACACGCCGCATATTGGCATTATTGTTTGTCAGCAGATAGGACGGAAACGGAACAGGGTCTTTGCGCCAGTCCCGGCTCATATCGGCTTTCAGCTTTACGATTTGTACCTCCGTCAGCTCCGGGCAACCCTCCAGCGTTTTATGCTTGCGATAATAGGCATTGACCGCTTTCATCATATTCTGTTGGGACTCCATGCCCTCCAGCTTTTTTGTTAGCTTTTCCACGGCAAGGTCATCGTCGGCGCTGATCCCACCCCGGCCTGTGGAGCGGATTTTATCCAGCAATTTTTCAATTTCCGCATATTCGCCGTAGTTGCGATCCCGGGCGGCGTTCTGCTTATGTTTCTTTTCCACCGGGAAATTGCCGCCCCCGGAAATCAGAATAGAGGGGACTCGGGCATCAATGGCGTTGCGCTCATTGAGGTTTTCCGCCAGCCTGCGGGCGTAACGGTCAACCAACGCATCGATCTTGTCATGGTACATAGGATCGACCTGTGCTTTCTGTTTTTCTGCCAGCGCATAGGCTGCATCCACCATCTGCTGATAGCCAGCCGTGGCCGAGCCGGGAACATAGTCGGAAAAGCTGTTCATATCCTTTGCCCGCTTTGCCGCTGCCTCGCTGATCTCATAGTATTTCGGCATAATTCCTCCTTTCAGCACATCGGGACTCGTCGTCACAAACTCCATATCTTTCGTTTTCGCCTATGGCGAAAACTCACTCACTCCGTTGATCCTCCTTTCCCCACAAAAACGATGTTTTTGCGGGGTTTCCTGTATTACCCAAAGTTCAAAATGTGGAAAGCATCTTAGAAAAAGTGGGGTGGACGGTAAAACATACCGCCCACCCCCAATGTGCCTCGGAAAACGCCTGTAATCGCAAGGCTTTTTCGGGCGTATTTTTCCACACATCACCTCCGTTTGCGCCGCATATAATCCCGCTTTTGCTCCCGCAGCGCAGCCCCGGCACAGGCCGGGGAACAATACCTCTGCCGCCCATCCGGGAGAAAGCCTCTCCCACAGATGGGGCAAGGCCGGGTTTCGGCTATGGCCTCAACGGTCAGTCCCTTTTCCAGCACTGGGTCAAGGGGCAAAACAGACTCCCGAAAATAGCGGCAATAGCTGCCAGTCCAGCATTTGCCCAGCATATAGCATGGGCAGTCCAGCGGCAAGCAGCCATATTCCTTATCATAGTTGGAACACCATTTTGTTACCAGCTTGCGGATGGCCGCCTTTTCCTGCCGGGTCAGCTCACGGTTCATTTCTATCTCCGTTCTTGGGTTTGAGCTGTTCCCGGTAGCAGAACATACAGCCGATCCCTTTCCAGTAGGGGCATCCGTCACAGCGGGAGCCTTTGGGCGGCAAGGTAGGCTGTACGCCTCTGAAATAATTTTTCTCTTTCATAAAGTCCTCATAGGGGCTGTTGGTAAATCTCATACGCTGTCCTCACTTTCCAGATCGTCCTCGTCCTCCCAAGGCGGGGTATCGTCATATTCCTCGTATTCGTCTTCCGCAGCATCGGCGGCCTGTTCCTTTTTGGGGCGGTAGATTTTGAAGTACCAGCCCGCACCGCCGCCAATGCCGATAACTGCCAGCACCAACAGGAGCGTACCGCCCATGCCGCTGCCGCTCTGCTCCGGCTCAGGGTCAGACTCCGGCTCTACCGTAGGCGCAGGCTCGGGTGCTTTTCCCGCACATTCGCCCATATTCACCGAACAGACCGGGCAATCCGTATGAATACTGCCCACGGCGCATTTGTCTGTGCAAGTGCAGACCGGCACTTCACCCCCAGCGGCCTCCAGAGCCGCCAGCAGGTCAGCCTCGTCCACCATGTTAAGAAAATAGGTGTGGTAGTGGTCGCCGTCCTCATCCAAAGGCTTATCGTAGTCAATGACAATGTAAAAGGTTGCGCCGCCGCTGGTTTCCACCACAATGAACTGTTTGTTGGTGGCCTTGTCATAGAGCAGATCCCGGGTCACAAGATTGCCGTCCTCAGAAAAGCCCTCGCCGGGTGTGATGGCAGGTGTCGTTTCCGGGGGCGTTGTTTCTACAGGCTGAGTTTCCTCCGACACGGTAGGGGTATCATTCTCCACGCCGTCAGCGTAGGCATAGGCGGGAACGGCAAAACCGCATAACAAAACGGCGATGCACAGCACCGCCGTCAAAAGCCGAAATCGTTTCATATTCATTTTTCCTCCGTTTCCGCATTTTCCAACTTCGGGACATTTTGTCCCAAAGTGCCGCTTTTCTTAATGGCTTGGAGCAGCATGGGCAGATCGGTGAGGGACACGCTCATACCACGCACCATATCCACGATCTCGGTATTTTCTGCCTCCACTTTTTTCTGTTCCAGCTCCCGCAGGCGGGTCTGCTGTTCCGCAATTTTGGCTTTGACCTTTTCAATCTCCGCCTCGATTTTTGCACTTTTGGAAATTTCCATAAATGATCCTCCTGTCAATAAAGTTTGCCGTAAGCATAGAAATGTTGCTGCCAGTAGCTTGCATTCAGGTTTGCGTAGCCGATGGGATCTCCACAATGGAGCATCCAGCCGTCCCCCAAATAGATACCTACATGGGAAACGCCGGGGGTATCGTATGTGCCTGTAAAGAATACCAAGTCCCCGGGCTTAGGGTTGCTTGTCCGGGCGGAGATATTGTAAAGTCCCTGTGCGCCCAGCCGTCCGAAGTTCCAGCCGCATTGGTTGTAAACATAGGACACAAACCCGGAGCAGTCAAAGGAAGTGGTCGGGCTGCTGCCGCCCCACACATAGGGAAAGCCCACATATTTTGTAGCCTCCTCCCAAATGGCGGAAAAGGTTTCATCTGCCAGATATTCCTCGGGCATATCATATTCCGCAGGCTCGGCGGTGTACTTGTCCACATACTCCGAGTTGGGGAACAGATCGGGGCGGTTGCCCAGCGTGGCCATATAAAGGGCATACCGGGAAAGCTGATCTTCCCCCATGATATAAATGGGTAAATGGGACAGATTGAAGTTTTCCAGCTCCACGGTGCAAATGTAGTAATCATAGTAGACCCGGTAGGTGTCCGTGTGGGTGTTGCCGTCCTCGTCTGTCCAAGTGTCCGTTTCCAGATAGTAGCGCCGTTCCACTTCCACCGTTTCGGTGAGAATATACTGGCGATCAAAGAGCATTTGCAGCGTTCCCTGTACCTCGTCTACCGTCCACGCCCCATCGTGGAGTGCCGAAAGAATGGAGATCAGCACATAGGGGTCATGTTCGATCTTGTCCAAATCGAAGTGGTACTCGTCATAATCATGGGTACTTTCATAGCTGTCCAAATACTCCCGCAGTTCGTCCTCCAAAGCACAATAGGCGGCCTCTGCCGCTAAAATGTCCGACTCCTCCGTGGCGTAACTGGATGCGCCGATAGCCCCGATCACACCATTGCCCACTGTCACCAGCGAGGACATACAGGATTGGAGCAGAACGATCAGCAGAAAACAGCAGACAAAGAGCAACACCCCCACCGGATGGCGTTTGACGAACCCCACCGCATGAGCCACCAGCTTTTCCGTTGTAACTGCCGTTTTTTCGGCGGCCTTGGCAGTCTGCTTGGCGGCCTCCCGTGCCTGTTTTGCATATTGGCGCTTGATCCGCTGCTTTTGGAAGTGCCGGGACAGGGCATTTCCTGTCTGCGTTTCCGGGTGTTCCGCAACGGTCTGACGAAAATGATAATCCGCTGTGGCCTTGATATGCTTGCTTTCTGCCCGCCGGACAGCCTTTGCCGGATGCTCCCGGATGGCCTTTTTGACAGTGCGGCTGCCGTAGCGGTAAACGGACTCGCCCACAAGCTCCGAGCGGTGAGCGCCCTCCGTGCCTACATTTTCATGCTCCACCTCAGAGATTTTTTCATGCACAAAGCCGTGAACGCTCCGCCCAGCAGCCCCGGCGGTCTTTTTGACCGCCCCGGGCTTTTTCGGCGGTTTCTGATTTGCCAGCTTTTCCTTTGCCTTGTCCAGTTTTTCGCCCCTGTGTTCCATCCGTAATTTTGCCTCTGCTGTCCGTTCCTGTTGACTTTTGCGGTGGAACTTTGGGACTTTTTGTCCCGAAGTGGGGTTAGCTCTCTGTTCGGTCATTGGCTATATCCTCCGGGCGGGTGGTGAGCAGGTCGTAAATTTCCCCTCGGGGGAAACGGTCTACAAAGGGAATGGTGACATTTCCATAGAACAGCAGCCCCTCGCCGGAATTGGAGTGTGTGATATAAGAAAGCTGATGTTCGGAAATACCGAGCTGTTTTGCCAAAATCGCCCGGTCACTCTGCGCCTGTGACAGCAGTACCATAAAATCGGTGTTGTCCAGAATGTTCTCGATCTCCCGGCTGGCCAGCAGGTCCTTCACATTTTGGGTCAGCGCCGAGGGGACACAGCCCTTTTTGCGGAGCATTTTCCAGACGGCTACAAAGTAGCTGGCTGTCAACGGGTCACGGAGCAGAATGTGGAACTCGTCAAAGTAGCACCAAGTCGCTATGCCCTCAGCGTGGTTAGCGTTCACCGCCGCCGTGACAAATTCGTTGGTGGTGTGCATGGCGATCTTGCGGAGGTTTTCACCCAAGCCTTTGAGGACGATGCAGACCACTCGGGAATTAAGGTCAACATTGGTAGGATGATTGAACAGGTTGAGAGAGCCGGTGCAGTAAAGTTCCAAGGCCGTTGCCACCCGCTGAGCCTCCGGCTCGGGCTGTTTCAGCAGTTCCTCATACAGATCTTGCAGCAGCGGCGTTTTCGCTGTTTCCAGCCCCAGCGCCATCTCCCGATAGACCAGCCGCACACAGCGGTCAATAACGGTTTTCTCGATAGGCTGCAAGCCCTCTTTGCCACCCACGATCAACTCACACAAAGACAGCAGAAAATCCGCTTTCATGGAAAGGGGACTGTCCTCGTCATTGATATTCATTTGCAAGTCCATAGGTGAAATGTGGTGAGGGCTGTCCGGGACGATCTCAATGACCTGCCCGCCCAGTCGCCGCACCAACGGAGCATATTCGCCCATGGGGTCAACCACGATGATCCTGTCCTTGGTGGTGAGGAACACATTGATCAGCTCTCTTTTTGCGGCAAAGGACTTGCCCGAGCCGGTAGAGCCGAGGTACATTCCGTTTGCGGATTTCAGCTTTTTGCGGTCAGCCATGATGACATTGTTGGAAAGGGCGTTCATGCCATAGTAAAGTGCCTGTCCCTCCATCCGCAGCTCCCGGGTCATAAAAGGAATGAAAATCGCCGTGGAGCTTGTTGTCATGCCCCGCTGAATTTCAATGCCGTTGTACCCCAGCACCAGCGAGGATACAAAGCCCTGCTCCTGCTGCCAGTCCAGACGGCGCAAGGCACAGTTATATTTCTGTGCAATACCGCTTACGGTGAACACATCGTTTTCAAGCCTCTGCCGGGTGGGGGCAAGGTTTACCACCGTAAAGGTCAACAGGAACATTCTCTCGTTCCGGGATTGCAGATCACTCAGCAACTCGGCGGCATCCTTGGAAAAGGTCACAAGGTCAGGGGGCAAAATCTCCATATCGTACCCGGCACGGACAGCCTTTTTCTGCTCCTCGGCTTTCATGCGCCCAATATCGGAGATTTTACCTTTTATGGTTTTAATGGCCTTGAGCTGATCTACCGTCTGAATGTGCATGGTAACGGTCAACTCGGCATCCAGCTCCAAGATTTCCGCCAGCAGCTTATCCGACAATTCCGATGCCATGATCTGCAAATATGACGCAGCGCCCCACATCTGGCCGACACGGAAAGTACGGCTCTGCCGGAAGTCAAAGCTGTCCGGGGCGATAAAGTCCTTTGTTCCCATGCCTGTTTTGGGAATGTCACGCCATGCGAAACGGAATGGTTCACGGTCTCCCGGGTGCATCTGCCCATGCAGAACACCCAGCCGATCCCGGCCATCCAACGGGCGGGACTGTACCCCCAGCCGTTTCAGATTGCCCATTACATCTGCCTCTACACGCCCCAGCCGGGGACGAGCCTCTGCCGCACTTTCGGCGGGCAGGCCAAAGGTGATGTATTTATACCGCTCAATGCCGTTGTTGCTTTTTGCGATCTGGCCTTTGAGCATATCCACGAACTCACCCCGGATACTGTTAAAATCATCCTCCTGTTCCGGGATATTCACTTTGTATCGGCTGGCGTTGCGGCTGCGGCGGTTGACAAAGGAAAGCTGGAATGGGAGCGAACTGTCAAAGTAATTCAGACAGGCACTCC
>CAZLBL010000080.1:0-8506 GCA_964557825.1 uncultured Ruminococcus sp. | reverse complement strand
ATTGAGGGCGCGGCACTGGTTGCCGCTGAGTAAAGATGGAAACCTAGAAAGGAAGTGAACAGCAATGCCAAAACTTAAACCATCAGCCATATCGGCGGCAGCGGATATCGTGCAGAAGAACATAACGGCTCGCGGCGCGTATTTTGGCGCGCATACCGACAGAGATTATGCAAAACTGCTTAGTATGCCCGTGTCTACATATGGCGATTATCGCAGAGAGCCGCGCAAATGGTCGCTTGAACGGCTTATTATGGCGGCTATGGCACTTAAGGTGCCGCTGTCATGGCTAATGACAGACCACAGTGTTGCTATAAAGGAGGACACATAAAATGCGAAAGAAGAACCCTAACGCGGCGCTTGACAAGATAGTAGCCGCAGCAGAAGCCGAGGGACTAAGCTACGGAAAGTATGTAGCCAAGCACGAAAGCGCGGTGTACAACTACCCCAGAAAGCGCAGACGTATAAAGGAGGAAGTGAAACGAAATGAGCAAGCAGCAGACTAGTCCCCGCAGCAGCTGTCCGCGCTGCAGCACAAGCACCTGCTTCGCGTACAAGAGCGGCAAATGTGTAATCCTTATCGACAACAATTTTGGCAAGCGCAAATGCCCGTTCTACAAGGCGCAGTTTGAGCGCGAGCGTGACGCGGCAGACACGAGGCAACCCCAATGGAAATTGAACGCATGAGCGCGGAGGAAATCCGCAGAAATTACCGTGAAGCCAAGCACGAATCCCAACAGATAGGCATACTGGCAGACCTTAACGCTTGTAAGCGCGAGGACATCAAACAGATTATCAGCGGTGCAACGGACGAACTGCCGCCTGTCGGCAAACAGCACCCTCGGAACAAGAGCAGCAGCTACTATCTTACAGACGAGGTGCGGCAGACCATTATCAATATGTATCTGGACGGTATGACCTACGCCTGCATTGCAGCTGCAACCGGTCGAAGTTACCCCACAGTCTGCAGGACAATCAAAAAATACCGTGAGGAAAGCGAGGACAAAAACATGATTTTTGCAGAGGAGCAGACCGAGCAGGAGCGCGAACAGCTTACCGCCGAGATTGAGGACAAGCTTAACAGCGCGCACTCCTCGGTTGACGAAGAACCCGAAGTCAGGATTAAAGACGGCAACTACATCGTGCGCGTTGCAGGCGCGGAAGAAGAAATCCTACATACCAAGAGGAGGACAAGCACATGATTACAGTCGCAGAAAAGCAAGAAGGTCTTAGCATCGAAACAAGCAGTACAGCGGAAGAACTTGTGGTGGAATGGGCATTGACTGGCGCAACAATAGCCGACAAATATCGCAAAAAGAGTGCCACTGCTAAGACGGCGCTGGAAGAAATAATCACAGTAGCATACAAGATTGCTGTGGATTACCTAGCAGAAATAGCTGACGAGGAGGACAACCATGCGCTATAAAATCTCCGCCGCGCTTGTGATTATCGGCATAGCGATAGCCTTTGACGCCTGCGCGCAAGCGGAATACGCCATGATTTGGGCGGACGCGTTCCGCGCACAGAGCCTTATAGGTCTTGC
Organism: uncultured Ruminococcus sp.; assembly: GCA_964557825.1. Classification (GTDB taxonomy): domain Bacteria; phylum Bacillota; class Clostridia; order Oscillospirales; family Ruminococcaceae; genus CAG-115. Next base: position 6,966 of record CAZLBL010000080.1, on the reverse strand, counting down.
ACTGGCAGGCGCGGGACTGCTTATTTCGGGTGTGCTGACGGATTGTATGGATTGCAAACAACGCAAAGGAGGTGCGGACAATGATAATAAAAGCATGGATAGTGCGCGAAGGTTATGACCATGACGTGTATTACAGCGGCATGAACACCGATAACAAGCCCATATTTGCTCCGCTGTGCTGTCGCACTCATACATATAAAAGCGCCCGCGCCGCCGTTGCGGCAATAAGGATAATCACCGACAGCGGTTATGAGGGCGCGCCTGAGGCGTATTACGCTGACGGTATCGAGGTTGAGGACAAGCCACCCGCGCCCAAGGACAAGCCTGCCGAAATCCCCGAACCCGAGCCGCAGGAGCTGCCGTTAGTTCCCGCGCCGCCCGAATCACCGTATGAAAATATGGTATGCATGGTGCTTAAAGCACCCGAGGGCTGGAAGATACTTGACCATTTTGGGCGCAAGCTTGCATTGCTGCATAACGGTGTGCATTTCGCGATACGCCAGGACGATAAAGGCGGCAGTAAGCTGTACGATAACGCGGCAGACGCGGCGCGCGATTGGTGCAGTCTGCGCACAGAGGTGCTTACCGCGCGTATTGTCAAGCTTGGAGGTGCGCCATGATAATATGCACGCATTGCAAGCGGCCTGTATCGGGCGGCGCGGTGCTATGCCCATATTACAAGCACAAGGATATCTGTGTAAAACACTGTTACGAGTGCAAGCATGGTCGCGATTGGTTAAGCGGCGAGCGCAGGTGCGGCTATTACTGGCATGACAAGGCGGCGGTCACTGATACCAAGGCATAAAAAATACCCTCTCCAAAGCATGGAGAGGGCGGGAAGTGGATTTTGCAATCAATTGCAAAACAATTTTACAAATATATTATACTCCATTTCCTGCAAAAAGTCAATACCCAAAGTTCAAAAAAAACGGCACAGCGGTGCCGTTTGGGGAGCTTGTAATGAGTATTAACATCTCGGACATTTTTTGCTGTCCGTAAAAAAGGAAATGGAAAAATGAAGAATACATTTGTGCGGGAAAAATCGCTTACTGCCCGAAATTGCAAATACAAGGAAGTGGACTGGTTTGTATACTCCGAGGAAGAGCAGGAAGCCGTCAGACGAACCCGCAGAACCAAGACAAGAGCGTCGCCGCCGAAGGTCAAGCGCATGAACAATGTATACAGTCGCCAATATTTCCGTTGGCTGCTGTTCAATAATTTTTTCGCGGGCGATTATCACCTCACGCTTACCTTCGCAGAATATCCCGATGAAAAAAGTGCTAAAAAATCGGTGGATAATCTGATCAAATGTCTGCGGCGTATGTATCGGAAAAATGGTATCGAGCTTAAATATCTGCTGGTCAAAGAGCATGGGCGGACAGGAGCAAGGCTGCACTGGCATATGGTGCTTAACAGCGGCGGCGTTATCGGCCGTGACGAGATTGAGCAAAAATGGACGCTTGGATATGCCAATGCGGACAGATTAAGGGTTGACGCAAAGGACGGCTTGTACGGGCTTAGCAGATATCTCACCAAAAGTATGGAATACTGTGAGAAGCACAAGCGTTCGTGGATTTCCTCACAAAACCTGCTCCGCCCCGAAAAGAACCCCAACCTTATCACGGACGATTACAAGATATCCAGGCGGCGTATGCAAAAGCTGCAGGAAGCTGCAAGGAATGACGAGGTAGAGCTGTTTGTTGGAAAAATCTACAAAGGTTTCGAGCTGCTACATTACACTATCGGCACAAACGAGGTAACAGGCAGACCGTTCGCGCGGCTTTGCCTACAACGGAGGAATATATGAGCATCAAAACCTATATCGAAAGCATATTGCTGACAGCGGTACAAATGCAGTACCCAAGCGTGCAGCGGCTTACATACAAGCAATACGGTCCGCCCGTACTGCGCCGTTGGGACGCGCTGTATATAGACGACCGCACAGCAGGCACAATTACGCTTGATGTTACGGATATGAGCATTGGCGAGATATGCCGCGCCGTTGCGGACAAGCTGCGCATACAAGCGGCAAGACCGCCGATAGCGGCAACCAACCTCGGCAGCGGAGCATGTCCCAAATGCCGCCAGCTTATAACCGGCAGAGCGCCGCACTGCGTATGGTGCGGACAGACCATAGATTGGAAAAAGCATCATGTTAAATAAAGCATTGGAAAAACTTAATGAAGAGCCTAAAAAGCTATCGCAAAAAGCGAAAGTGGTAAGCGATGGAGTGCGTGGAGCGCTGATTGAATTTTGCAAACAGAACAGCGAATTTGCACAAGCGGTGGCACAGTCAGACAAAACGGTTGCTGAGTGCCTTGAATATGTTGTAAATGGCTGCGGCAGTTGTCTGTCAGACATTACAGCATATGAGAGGGCAGTGCAATTTTATTTCAGCGGTGCAAAGGTGCATTTCCATATGACGCTTGACCTTGGCGACGGTGGATTTTCGGGCGAGGACGAAACTGCCGCACCTGCCCTCGAAGCGCCTGCAAAGAACTGCATAACGCTTGACCTTGACGAGCTGCTTAAGGGGTGAGCGTTATGAAAAAAGAACAAGCATTGGCGCTGCTTGACGGTTTCCCGCAAACGCCGCCCAAAATTATTAAGCAGATGAAAAACGGCTTAAAGCAGTATCTTATCATTAAGGAAAGCACCTGCTATTGCACTTTCTGCGAACAAAGCGGCAAAATCCCGAAGCACTTCGGCGCGCATCGGGAGCAGAACTACTGTCCAAAATGCGGCAATGCGGCAACAGTTATCGATATTAGTCACGGTTTTACTGGAAATGTTATTGAGTCCGAGGCAAACTGTGTTGTATTCCTCAGCAAGCCAAATGACGAAAATTTGTACATAAGCTGCTACAACCTGACCTTGTATTTCAGCAAGGGCGAGCTGCTCCCAAGGATACAAATTGATGAAACACAGCGGTATGTTTTTGCAGAAAAAACAGCGGTAAGATATGGCAGAGATAAGATATGGAAACGGGTAATGCTGCAGTTCGGGTACACATACAATTTCACATTGAGCGATTGGAAAGTAAGGTCGCGAGTTACCGAGCCTGTTTTTCGCAATCAATCGTTTGGCAGAATGTATGAGCCTGCTTACAGTCTTATCAACACAGCGGCAATAAACAGCACCTGTATGCGGTACTGCGCATTGGATATGATATCCGACAGCATATCCCCGATGAGTTATCTGATGTATTACCGTAAGCACCCTGGTATAGAACGATTTGTAAAGATCGGTATGCACGATATTGTGAAAAAAGCCTTGTCGCGATATGAAAATATAGAAATCAACTACAAGGAAACCGAGCCTCATAAAATGCTTGGATTGTCGCGTGAAATATTCAGAGCCGTGCGCAGCGGGCAGATTGATTTGTGGTCGCTGCAAACAATAGCGCAGCACTTCCCGCTTGCAAGCGTTAGCAGGCTTGTGGAGTATCACGCGATTATCCGAAATCAATATAGTACGCTTGACAGGATTTGCAAGCTTACGCATACCGCGCCAGAGCAGCTGCTTAAGTACCTTATCCGACAGCGCAAAAGATATGGTGAGCATATCTGCATCAGTTATTACGATGATTATCTCCATATATGCCGTGAAATGGGCTATGACCTCACAGACAACGTTGTGCTGTTCCCGAGGGATATCACCGTCGCACACGACAGAGTCGTATCGGCGCGAACGGCGATCCTCGCCGAAAAGGAGCGGCAAAAGAATATTGAGCGGACAAAAAGAATGCAGAAGCTGCAAAAGGAGCGGAAAGTGCTGGAGTTCGGCTTTGGCGATTACATCGCAATACTGCCAAAAAGCTGCGCCGAGATTGTGCAAGAGGGAGCGGCGCTCCGTCATTGCGTTGCGGGCTATGCCGAGCGTCACGCCGAGGGCAAACTTACGATAATGTTTCTGCGCCGTGTGGACGAGCCTGACAAGCCATACTACACCATAGAGATATCCGCGCATGGATATAAGATAATCCAGTGCCGTGGGTACAAAAACAACGTAGTGATCAATGGCGGCAAGAACAAGCCGAAAGCCATCAAAGATTTTGAGCAAGCATATCAAGCATATCTTAACAGGCTGTGGATAAAGTCACAGAAAAAGCAAAGTCGCGTGAAAAACACGCAGGAAATACAGATAGGAGCGTAAAATTATGGATAACTACAATTGCAATTCACAAGCCACCGAGAACCGCGAAATCGCGCCACAATTGATTTCACAGGCAGAAAGCACGGATTTTTCAACAGAACTGGAGAATTTCCTGGTCGAAAATGTTGAAAATCAGCTTGAAATTGCCGCTGACATCGCACCACAATTGATTGCACAGCAACCGACAGAACGGCAGATGAAAGCGGCAAAGCTGACACGGCAGATTATCACCAATGGTAGCATTGCCGCCGAGTGTATGGTGCAGATGGGTCGCGACCTTAAAGCGGTTCGCGATGAGCGGCTTTATTCGGAAATGGGCTTTGACAGCTTTGAAGAATACTGCGAGAAAAAGGTCGGAGTAGGTAAACGGCACGGCTATAACTTTATCCAGGTGTATGAGCGTTTCGGCGAAGAACAGTTATCAGAGTTCCAGAGCCTTGGAATAACCAAACTGCTTGAGATAGCCAAGCTTGACAACGAGGATATGGCGGAACTTATGCACAACAATGATGTTGCGCAGATGTCAGTGCGGCAGCTTAAGGCTAAAGTTGAAGAATTTGAAAAGAGAGTGGAACAGCTTACCCTTGACCTTGAAGACGAGCGCGGTAAAAACAGCGATATCGCTAAAACCGCCGCAGAAGCCGCTGACCTCGAAAGCAAGCTTGAGGAGATGAAAACGCTGCTTGAAGCGGCAAACAGCGAAAAAGACCGGCTGGAAGAGGGTGCGTTAAACGCAGAAAAGGTGTATAGAGAGCAGAAGGCAGCTCTTATCGAGGAACACCGCAAGGAAAAACAGTCCCTCAAGAACGAGCTGGCAGAGCTTAAGGACCTTAAGGAAGAAAATGATTACCTTGTGGATGAGATAAGCAAGCTCCGCAAGCAGAAAGAACCGATTATAAAGACCGAGTTATCCGAGGAGGATATGGAACGTCTGCGTGACGAGGGCCGTGATGAAGAGCGTGAAAGGTATCTTGGGGAACACAAAGCGCAGGAGGACAGGCACAAGGAAGAGATTAAGGCACTCAAAGACAAGGCGGATGACGAGCGTATAACAGCAGTTAACGCTGCCCGTAAACAGGAAGCGGAAAAGTACGCTGCTGAAATTGAGAAGCTGAAAGCTGAAAATGCCACTTTGCAATCGAATGCACAGCCTGCGCCAGCTCCGAGCGGCGGGTATAAGGAACAGATAAAGTTTTTGCTTGCTGAAATTTCCCGCGCTTTTGACAGCGCATTAAGCATTGCCAACAGTATCGAGGACAGCGATGAGCAAGCGAAATATCGCGGTGCGCTTGGACGCGCGCTCAAACAACTGGAGGAAACATTATGCTGAACAAAGCTATATTTGAGGGGTATCTTGGTGCAGACCCCGACCTGCGCACCACTCCTACGGGAGTGCAGTGCTGCACATTCCGCGTTGGAGTATCTCGCAATTACAAGGACGAGAGCGGCAAAGCGCCTACCGACTGGATAAGCTGTGTTGCATGGCGCAGCACAGCAGAACACATAAACCGCTATTTCCACAAGGGCAGTCCTGTCCTTGTGGAGGGCGCTATAACCTCGCGTACCTATCAAGACAAAGATAACAAGACCGTATATGTTACCGAAATAATTGTTGACAAGGTGTATTTTGCGCTTGGCGGCAAAAAGGAGAGCGCTCCGCTGCCAACACCACCGCCTGAGCCATCAGCTGCACAAAGCAATGCGGCAAATGGTACGGCAAGTAATCCGCTTGGAAACCCCGCCGACTTCGCCGCGGCAGATGATGATTACCCGTTTTGAGGAGGAGTACAACATGACCACTGAAGAAATCAAATCACACTGCGAGAAAGCCTTTGCGAACCACAAAGCAACGCTTATACAGGACACCGACCGCTATTTTGCGGCAGATTACCGCAGAGCAGACGGCAGCGGCGATTACTATGTCAATTTTATTGTTGATAAACAGCGCGGAAGTCTGATTATAAGCGGCGATTTGGGTGATTGCATTGCAACATGGTATAACCCGCTTACGCCGCAAAAGCTTAACAGGTATATACGCAACGATGAGTATTATTTTATTGAAAAGATACAATGCTCTACAGATTTGTGGCAATATAACAGCAATGACGCATACGCTGAAATCCATGATATGCTGACTGACGGCGGGGAATTTGAAGTCCCCGACTGCTATTATTTCCTCAGCGAAGGCGAGTTTTTTGACGAACTGCGCGAAGAAGTGAACAAAAGCTATGACCTCACCGAGTTCCACCCAACCGAAAGGCTGCGGGATTTGGTTACATCAGTGTACCCCGATTGCGAAAGCTTATACCGTTGTGGGCGAAGCTTAGACTTGCGGATATATCTGTGGCTGTATGCATTTGACGATGTGTGCAGGCAGCTTAAATTATTATAAGATTGGAGACACTAGACAATGAATTGTCACGGTTGCAAATGGCTTGACCGTTATAAACAAGATGGTAACGGTTATTGCTGTATGGTAGAAAGGAGTCAACAGGGGCAAGCTCACCGTGCCTATCTCTTAGCACATGAGACAGAATATGCCTTTGGCTGCAAGTTGCCACCATCCATAAATATCAGAAAGCCTAATAGTGAACGGTGTGAGTTATATAGCGCTGGCGATTATAAGTCGCGGTGGCGTGGAACACAGGAGGACAACAATGGCTAATATAAACGATTATCTCGAGGGGCTTAATTACGATTTAAGCCCCGAAGAAAAGCAGATGATGGACATCTATAATCAAGACAATTAGCTTGGAAATATGGAGGTAAAAAGCAATGGCAAGCGGGATACCTTATGTGCCGCTTGACTGT
>CAZLBL010000079.1:0-8601 GCA_964557825.1 uncultured Ruminococcus sp. | reverse complement strand
ACAATAAATAGCAGTAAGAAACGGGATTATCCAATGTTGTCTGTGACGGGTCGCCCTCACGGATACGCATGGTTCTGCGGATTTCCTTTGGTATAACAATACGTCCAAGGTCGTCAATCCTGCGGACAATACCAGTAGCTTTCATATATAAATTCCTCCGTATTTTTTGGATTATGAAGCATTTCTGCCTGTGGTTATTGTCTGCTTTTTCCGTCGATTTATTCATTTTTATTCGACATTTTTCTGCGGGAATGATTTTTAGGAATGATATAGTTATCGTTTATATCGGTCGTGATGAAATTGCTCATACAATTGTGAATACATATATAGCTTTTTCAGCACATCAACAGGGATTTCAATGTGTTTTTCATTAAGCCATGTGGACGGCAGAATGTACAGCGAAGGTTCAATAAGGGACTTGCCCTGTCATGCCACAAAAGTTGCGTAACGTGGCAAGCCCCTTATTGAAATACAAAAATTTCAGGTACTGAGCAATTTCTACACAGACTTTAATTACTTGAATAGCCCTGAGCAAAACCGCACAAAGACCATCTTTTGGATTTTGTACGAGTCTTGCTTGCATATTTTAGTGTGGTTCGCTTGCGAACCATACGGCTATATTGCACAAATTTCGTTTGACGGGTATCTCCTTCTGTGGGGGAGGTAGCGCAGAGCGCCGGAGTGGCTGACCGACAGACCTTGCCCGCCTGCGCTCAATTTTTAGAATTCTGACCGTATCGCCCGCCTTGCGGTCGATACTAAAATCTGACGGCGCAATCCATGAGGTACAACGCAGTTGTTCCGCAATCTTTGTGCGGTATTGCCCTAGAAAGGTGCGTACATAAGGAAAATCCCATTCGGGCTAGGCTTTGTGTCTGCCGAATGGGATTTGAAGCATTTAGATGTGTTTTTATCGTTTGACTTTACTTGAAGTATCTGTTCAGCAGACCCTCAAAAGCCTTGCCGTGTCTTGCCTCGTCCTTAGCCATCTCGTGAACGGTATCGTGGATAGCGTCCAGACCAAGCTCCTTAGCGCGCTTTGCAAGCACAAGCTTGCCCTCGGTTGCGCCGTGCTCGGCAGCAACGCGCTTTGTAAGGTTCTCCTTTGTGGAGGCGGAAACAACCTCGCCCAAAAGCTCTGCAAACTTTGCAGCGTGCTCTGCTTCCTCCCACGCAGCCTTTTCGTAGTACAGACCAACCTCGGGATAGCCCTCTCTGTGAGCGGCTCTTGCCATTGCAAGATACATACCAACCTCGGTGCATTCGCCCGCGAAATTAGCGCGCAGACCCTCAATAATCTCGGTGTCGGTAACCGCTGCAGCAACGCCGATTCTATGCTCGTCAGCAAAAACAAGCTTCTCGCTTTCTGCCATTACATTAAACTTAGAGCCGGGAACGCCGCACTGGGGACATTTTTCGGGCGCGGAATCACCCTCGTGAACATAACCGCATACGGGACATACATACTTTGCCATAATCTTATTCCTCCTGAATTTATATTTGATAAACAATAACAGTAATCATTACTGATTTTCTGTATTTTCATTATATCACAACAAAAAGGGTTTGTCAATAGCTTTTATCGAAATTTTTTTCGATTTTTCTTGCTTTTTGTCGAAAAAATGTTAGTAAGTGTATTGATTTATTCAGTGATTTCTGCTATTATATAGATATAGGTATGCCGCAGTGCCGATATGATTGCGGCTTGCCATTAAATTGCGTCCGATACGGCAGTATTGGCGCTTTTGGTATAAACGAGGGGAAAATGAAGTACAGTATAGACAATATCAATATACAAGGCTCTCTTAAATATCGTCTGATGTTTGTTGCGGGGGCGATAATCCACCTGTGTTTTCTGGCAATGTTTTTAAGACTTGGCGTTATAGCGCTTAGCGTGTTTAATGTTTTCAGCGTGCTGCTGTATGCGTTTGGCAGTTTGTTCAGCGTAAGTAAGCGCACGGGGCAGATGCGCTTTGGCTGGATGATTGCGTTTTACTCCGAAATAATGCTGCATATGGTCGCTTGCATGCTGATTATCGGCGAGGAGGCAAATTTTTATCTTTACGCCATTGCAATACTGCCAATTGCCATATATGTACTGTTTTTTTCGTGCAGTATTCAGGTATTTTTCAGAACTGTTGTCATATTCGTGATTGCGGCAATAGCGCTTATAGCTGGCTCGCTGATAACGGTCAACTGCATTGATGGCTGTCCGTATTTCCCGCTGACATATGATGAGATTTATATGCTAAGGCTGGTTAATATGGTGTTTACCGCGTTTATGCTGATTGTGTTTTCCATGCTGTTTTCGCTTGAGGTTTATTCGCTGCTTAAAAAGTTGCGCAAAGCCAATCGCGACCTTGAGTACACCGCAACGCATGACGCGCTTACGGGTCTTTATAACCGTCACAGCCTTAAGTCTGTTTATGGGGAAGTAATGGGCGAGTGCGGCAGCTTATGCGTTGCATTGGGAGATGTTGACGATTTCAAGAAAATCAACGATACATACGGACATGACTGCGGTGACGCTGCGCTTAAAACCATAGCGGAAATTATGCTTGGCAGTGTTTCGGAGGGTGAAATTGCCTGTCGCTGGGGCGGCGAGGAGATACTGCTTATCCTGCGCGGCTGCAGGGAAGACTGCCTTGCAAGGCTTGAACGGATACAGGACAAGGTTCGCGGTACGGAAATGTCTCACGAGGGCAGGGCGGTAAAGCTTACCATGACGTTCGGCTTCGCCGACGGTGCGGAGGAGGACAGCTTTGATAAGCTGATTTCTTCGGTTGACAAGCGGCTTTATCGCGGCAAAAAGGACGGCAAGAACCGTATCGTATCATAAGGCGGATATTTTATCCGGCGCGGTGCAGGTTTTTCAGCGGTTTCTTTTATAGAACGCGGTTCTTTCTCCTGCGCGGCGCTTCCCTGTCAGCACATGAAGCTCGGTAATCTGCTGCGGCCTTGTGAAAATCACGGCAACAGCGCCGCCAAGACGGTTCTGCTGAAGCAGACTTCTCTGTGCTATGCACACAGCCTCGCCGCGCCTTACTTTTTCGCCAACGGCGGGCAGAAAGTTCTGCGATATTCCGTGGTGCAGGGATATCTCTATGCCGTCGCCTGTGCGCAGCGACAAAAATTCCCCCACAGCGGTGACAACGCCATCTGCGGGCGATACTATTTCAACATATTCGGGCGGCTGCACAAGCGGTAAAAGCAGCCGCTTTGCTGCGTTAAAAATACCCGCGCCCTGTGGAACTGCGCGCAGCTTTTTCACTTTTACCGCGTACCCGTCCGCCGCCAGTCTGCGTGCGAATCTCCTGTCAGCAAGCTCCGACAGCATGATAACCTTGCCGTCGGCAGCACAGCGAAGCGACCTTGCCCAATGCGATAACTCCAATCTTAATCTCTCCTTTCGCTATATGCAGAAATAGTGTAGGCGACTGTAACAAAAAATATCCGCGAAAATCTGCAATAATTGTTGAGAATTAGCCTTGAATAAAGGGCAGAATAGTTATATAATTGGTAAGGTGTGAAATGTCACCTGCATTTATATATAATGACGGGGCAAGCCCCTTATTGAATGAAAGGCTTGAAAATGGATACAATAACTTGCTTTAAGGACCTTGCAATAATTATAATTGCGGCAAAGCTGTTCGGACTGGGCGCGAAAAAACTGAAAGCGCCGCAGGTTGCGGGACAGATAATTGCGGGTCTGCTGATAGGACCAAGCGTTCTGGGACTGGTTGCGGAGTCTGACTTTCTGACAGGCATGGCAGAGATAGGCGTGGTGCTGCTGATGTTCTCCGCAGGACTTGAAACAAATCTTAAGGAGCTTATAAAAACAGGCCCTGTGGCGCTGTGCGTTGCCTGCGCGGGCGTATTTGTGCCGCTTGTGGGCGGCTGGGCGCTTTATTCCTGCTTTTATGGCTTTGCGCCGATAGGCTCGGAGGAGTTTTTCAAGGCGGTGTTTGTGGGAACTATTATGACCGCAACCTCGGTAAGCATTACGGTGCAGACTTTGCGCGAGCTGGGACATCTTAAGGGCAGGGTAGGAACGCTTATCATGAGCGCCGCCATCATAGACGATGTTATCGGTATTATCGTGCTGACATTTGTTATAGGCTTCAAGAGCGCTGACGCAAAGCCTGCGGACGTTATACTAAAAACGCTGCTGTTTATCGTGTTCAGCGTATGTATCGGAGTGCTGATTTATTTCCTGTTCAAATATCTTGATAAGAAGTTTTTCCATCAGCGCCGCATACCCATTTTCGGACTTGCGCTGTGCTTTATCATGGCGTACTGCGCGGACGAGTTTTTCGGCATTGCCGACATCACGGGCGCATATGTTGCGGGAATTATCCTTTGCAACCTGCGCGACGCTGAATATATCGCAGGAAAAATGGATATCAGCAGCTATATGCTGTTCGGACCTGTATTTTTTGCAAGTATAGGTCTTAAAACCTCGCTTGACGGCTTCACGCTTGAGATACTGTGGTTTGGTCTGGCATTTGTGGCGGTTGCCATGGTTACCAAGATAATCGGCTGCGGGCTTATGGCAAAGGTGTTCAGATACAGCAATCGTGACGCGCTTAAAATCGGCGTAGGCATGATGACGCGCGGCGAGGTTGCGCTTATAGTTGCGCAAAAGGGACTTGCCTGCGGACTGTTTTCATCAGAGAATTTCACGGCGGTTATTATGCTGATAATCTGCTCCTCGGTAGCTGTGCCGATTATACTGAAGCTGCTGTTCAGGGGCGATAAACCCGATGGCACACAATCCCCCGAAAATCACCCCGACCATGACGAAACAGACGAGGTTTACGCCGAGGCGTAAGACAAAATTCCCAAAACCGTATATAACGCATATAATGAGATATCAGAATTTTTGGTATCTCATTTTTTATGCGGAGGTGCGGCTATGATTATTTATACGGTAGAAAGCGGCGACACGCTGAACAGTATTTCGCGGAAATTTGGTGTTCCGCCGCTAAGAATTGCAGCAGACAACGCGCTGCGCGACCCCTCACGGCTAGCGGTTGGACAAAATCTGCTTATCATGACGGACAGCGTGCGCTACATACTGCGCGAGGGGCAGACGCTGTATTCGCTGGCGCAGGAATACGGCGTGCCGCTAGACGCTTTGGTGAACGCCAATCCAAATCTCAATCCGCTTAATCTGAGGGCGGGCGACACGGTAATAATTCCCGTGGGCGAGCAGCCGCCGCGCCGCCGTGCGATTGTAAACGGCTATGCCTATCCCACCATCACCGAAAGCGCGCTTAACTGCGTACTGCCGTTTCTTACTTTTTTAAGTCCGTTCAGCTATACGCTTACGCCCGAGGGCGACCTTTCCGCGCCCGATGACAGCAATCTTGCAAACCGTGCGGTGCGTTCTGCGGTTATGCCGCTTATGGTTGTAACAAACCTGTATGACGGCGGTTTTGACACAGACGCGCTTTCCATGATACTTAACGACCCGCTTCTTCAGCAGAAGCTTATCGAGGGAATTGTTGCAGAGCTTCAAAGCAAGCCATACTACGGCGTAAACATGGATATGGAATACATTGCGCCCGCCGACCGTGAAGCATACAACGGCTTACTTGAAAGTCTTGCGCAGCGTATCCGCCCGCTTGGCTATATCCTGACGGTTGCGCTTGCGCCCAAAATTTCCGCCGACCAGCAGGGGCTGCTTTATGAAGCGCACGACTACGCCGCGCAGGGCAGAATTGCGGATTATATAATTTTGATGACGTATGAATGGGGCTATACTTATGGTCCTCCGCTTGCGGTATCGCCGATTAACGAGGTGCGCAGGGTGCTTGATTACGCCGTGACCGAAATTCCGCCCGAAAAGCTGCTTATGAGCCTGCCGAACTATGCTTATGACTGGACGCTGCCGTATACCCGCGGAACGCCTGCGCAAAGTCTGGGGCTTGCCGCGGCAGCGGAGCTTGCGGCGCAGAACAACGCCGAGATTATGTTTGATGAAACGGCGCAGACGCCATATTTCAGCTATACTGCCGCCGATGGCAGACCCCATGTTGTGTGGTTTGACGACCCGCGCAGCATAGCGGCAAAGCTGGCGCTTGTGGACGAGTACGACCTTGCAGGCGTAAGCTGGTGGACTGTAAACCGCTGTTATCTTCCCGCATGGCTGATTATGCAGAATATGTTTGATATAGAGAAGCTATAAGACAATGTCGCACGCTTGCTTTCATATTGTAGTATGGTTCGCTTGCGAAATCGCACGACAATAATTATGCGGTGCTGCTTTTATTTGGTATAATCCCCCTTGGTTTTGGCAAAACTAGGATAAAGTCAAAATCAAGGGGGGATTATTATGTCCATAAAAGCAATAAATCTGTGCAAGCATTACAGCGTTGGCGGGTCGAAGGTGCGCGCCCTTGACGGAGTAAGTCTTGATATATTAAGCGGCGAATTTGTTACCATAACAGGCGTAAGCGGTTCGGGGAAATCCACGCTGATGAATATTCTTGGCTGCCTTGATACGCCCACATCGGGGACATATCTGCTTGACGGAAATGATGTTTCGCAGCTTGATGACAGACAGCTGAGCAGCATAAGAAGCAAAAAGATAGGATTTGTGTTTCAAAGCTTTAATCTTGTTCCCACGCTTACGGCGCAGGAGAATGTGGAGCTTCCCTTAATGTACAGGGGAGTGCCGAAGCCGCAGCGCCGTGCAGCAGCCGCAGAAGCGCTTGAAACAGTAGGTTTATCCGACCGCGCGCGTCACCGTCCATCGGAGCTTTCCGGCGGACAGCAGCAGCGCTGCGCCATTGCAAGAGCAATCGCCGCCGACCCTGCCATAATCCTTGCGGACGAGCCGTGCGGCAACCTTGACAGCCGCAACAGCAGCGAGGTGCTGGATATTCTTGGCAGACTTAACCGCTGCGGCAAAACAGTTGTTATGATTACCCACGACCCGCAGACCGCGCAGAGAGCGCAGCGGCTTATCCGTATTGCGGACGGGCATATTGTGTCCTAGTGAAACGCTGATTAAATCAAATTGCTGTAAGGGCAGCCTTAATGCAAAGCTGCCCTTGTTTTTATGCTTTTATTCTTTCCGGGAAACCGTATGATATCGTTAATCAGCCGTATTTTTCCGTCTGATGTCATGCTGTGTGCATAATTGCATTATTTTACCAAACCCATTGACAAAGCGGTTGAAAAGGTATAACTTAGGCAAGATGTCCCCCGTCTCTTAGACGGCGGACATCTTGCCTAAGTTATAAGGCGGCTTGTTCCGCTGCTATAATAAAAAAGGAGATTGATTTACATGAAAAGGCGAGGACTGGAACGGCACAGCAAACCTTGAGGGTCTGGAGCTTGCAGGCGGCGCATTGCTTCTCAGCAAGAAAAGAAACTAATCAGACAAACTCCACTTAACTCCATAAAGATAGAACAAGAGGGACTGTATTTTCACAGCCCCTCTTGGTTTTATTCAAGAAAAATATGACAAGCCACAGGCTTATTCAGCCTTATCTTCGGCTTCCTCGGCTGCTTCCTCTGCGGGGATTTCTGCTTCCTCGGCAGGCTCTGCCTTTTCAATCACGGGAAGCTTTGCACCGCATTTGGGGCAGTAGCTGTTATCGTTTTTGGTTTTTGCTGTACAGCTTGTGCAGGTGATATATCCGCTAAGCTCGTCAAGCTGCTTGCTTACCTCGGAAAGCTTCTCGTAAAGACCGTCAAGTTCTGCAATGGCAGCGTCAAACGCTTCGTTGTCCTTTTCGCCGCTTTTTGCCATCTGGTACATCATCTCGCCCAGCTTTTCGTTTTTGGATTTAATCTCGTTGCCAATCTGCGACCTTTTGATTTTAAGCTTTGAGATTTTAACAGCCTCATCGGTTTTCTTGCCTGCGGTTGCGGCAACATTTTTGGTGGTGGATATAAGCTCGTCTAAAAAACTCATTTTAATATGCTCCTTTCAAAGATGAGATATCAGCAAAATTGCTTCAATTCTATTGTAGCACATATCGGTGAATTTTGCAAGAGCAATTTTGCGGGATTGTGCGGATAATCTGTGATATTTACACGGAAATCATGGTTATTAAAATCCCGTCCGCGCGTATATTATGGAAGCTTCTGCGCACAATACCTTTGCGGAAATTCCCGCACATAACCATTCAGGAGGAATTATATCATGTCTAACCGTAATCAGAGCAACAATCAGCAGAACCAGCAGAACAATCAGCAGCAGAACAACAAGCCCGAGCAGCAGAACACAAGCACCAACAAGCAGAGCAACAGATAAATTCTGCCAATACGCAAATCCGTCCGCAGATAAACCTGCGGGCGGATTTTTTGCCGCGCTGAAAAATAATCTGCATAGCGTAATTATCTTCCTGCCATTCAGTAGGCGTATCGAACAAGTTCGACACTATTGTATAGCGTTGAACCAGTTCAATGCGACTACTGAATGGTAAATGTAACCCTGCCGCCGAGTTGAACTTTGTTCAACGCTAGGCAGGGGGACATCTTGCCTAAGTTCAATAAGGGGCTTGCCCCGTCATTTAACGTGGCAAGGGTTGGCTTTGCCAACCTGCCATTCAGTAGGCGTATCGAACAAGTTCGACACTATTGTAT
>CAZLBL010000078.1:0-8745 GCA_964557825.1 uncultured Ruminococcus sp. | reverse complement strand
GATTGTATCCCCTACTGAATGGTAAATGTAACCCGCCGCCTAAGAGGCGGGGGGGACATCTTGCCTAAGTTATATATAAATATATGTAACATTACCTGATTTCTGTATTACGAAATAACTCTACTCAAATTACATTATACAATTTTAATGCACCGCTTGTTGTATTTTGAGCCTGAAATGCTCGTTTTCGTCATGAAATGTCATTTTTGGCTATTGTAATTTTCCTTGTAAAGATGTATACTTTAAGGTAAATAAAAAGATAAATAAAGACATAGCACGAAAAACTATGCCATCTCTGTTAAGGCGGCACCGCGCAAGGATTGCAGAACGGCTTTGTTTTACCTTGCGGATTGCGCAGTCAGGTTTTAGCTTAAATCGTCCTGCGGTCGATACGGGCGATGTTGCCTTAAATAAGGAAAGGTGAAAATGAATCAAAACAACAGCGATACGCCGCAGATAAATTTCACTGCGGTGTGCAACACAGAGGACTGCCGCCATGTCATACGCTGCCTGCGCTCGGCGTTCGGCGACAGCTACATAAAAAAAGAACTGTACTCCCCTGAACAGACCCTGAAAATTCTAAGCGGCGGCAGGCTTACCCTGTACCTTGCACACGCGGAAAACGGCGAGGTTATGGGCGTAATCGGCTGGGAGCAGCTTGAGATGTTTCCCTCCACGGCGGAGCTTTGCACGCTTGTGGTGCTTCCGCAGTACAGGCGGCTTGGTCTTGGCGCGGCGCTTATCAAATATGTATTTGATGTTGTAAAGCAGCTGGACATAACCTCCGTCTACGGCTATCCTATCGCAAGCCACATAAAGGCGCAGCGCAGCATAGAGCGGCTGTCGCCCGTGTGCTGCGGATTTCTGCCAAGCGTGTTTTCAACGCAGCGGTTCAGCAGCGGCATAAGCGGTCACACAAACCCAAAGGACTCCCTTACCGTGGTCTGCTTTAACCTTAAAAAGAAAAACGCAGGCACGCTGCGGCTTAAAGCGCGTTATCACAGCCTTGCCGAAAGCGTTTACGGCGGGCTTGGCGTTTCGTTCTCCGCGGAGGATTTTTCTGCCGCCCCAACGGCTGAACCCACCTTATATAAATATCGCTATGACGATACCCACTGCACGCTGTATATAAATATAGATACCGTGGGCAGAGATTTCGGGCAGCTTGCAGAGGTGCTATGCTCCCACAAAAGCAACCCCGATTTCACCGCGCAGGTCTGCCTTAATATGTGCGACCCCGCCGCCGTTTTCGCCGCCGATATACTGGAAAAGGCAGGAATGCTGTTTTCGGGCTTTCACCCGCTTTGCGGCGAAAAGGAATACTGCATATATCACTACCGCGGCGCAGTGCCGCTTGATATAGGCGACCTTGAATATATAGAGGGGCAGAAAATCTTTGCAGACTGCCTTGAACATCAGATAAAGGAACACACATCATGAAAATAAAAGGAATAAAATACAAGGTAACAAGGCTGGTGCTTATCATCTCGCTTTCCGCAATGCTGGTGGTTTCAGCTGTGTCGGCAGTGGGAATGCTGACCATCAGAAACCGCACCGCCACCATAAGCAACAACCTCGGCACACAGGCGGCAGACGGCAGCAAGGGCGCTCTTGAAACCCTTGCGCTGAACCAGCTTGTTTCCCTTACGCAAAGCAAAACAATATACGCGGACGCAAAGCTTGACGCCGTAAGAGAGCAGACGCTTGTAATATCCGATATGGCAGCCGATATCTACAACAACCCTGATGGCTACGGCGAAACAAAGGTTCTCCCGCCCTCCGCCGAAAACGAGGGTACGGTTGTTTCACAGCTTCTGTGGGCAGATGACGCAGACCTTTCGGACATTGGCAAGGTGGGCAATATCAGCAACGTGCTTGACTCCACCGCCAAACGCAACGGCGAGGTGTTCTGCACGGAGTTCGGCTCTGAAAACGGCTACCTTATAGTGTCGGATACCACATCTGCTTCAAAGGCGGGCATGACAAGCTTTGACCCGCGCACCCGCTCATGGTACACCGACGCAAAGCAGAACGGCACGCTTACATGGTCTGACCTTGTGGAGGACGGCTACGGCAGGGGGCTTGGCATAGTCTGCACTAACCCCGTGTATGACAAAAACGGCGTGTTCCGCGGCGTTGCAGGTATAAGCATGGTGCTGACGGAGCTTTCCGAAACCATCACCAACGAGGAGCTTGGCGAAACCTCATACGCCTTCGCTGTTGACAGCAGCGGCTCCACCGTAATAATGCCGGGACTTGAAACCCTTGACGACAGGATAAACCTGTTTGAAGCAAACGACCCCGCCCTGCACGAAATGGCACAGAAAATGGTGAACGGTGAAACAGGCGTCGCCCGCATAACCCTTTACGGCAAGGAGGTATACGCCGCCTACGCTCCGCTTTCCTCAATAAGCTGGAGTATCTGCACCGTAATAAGCGTTGACGAAATACTTCAGCCCGCCCTTATCAACAACTCCGAAATTGAAAAGTATACGGAGTATGCCGTAAAGCGCATAGACAGCGGCATGGTGGTTATAATCTCAGTGCTTGCGGGAATTATCCTTATCGCGGCTGTTGCGCTTACCATTATCAGCGCGGTGTTTGCAAAGCGGCTTACAAAGCCGATAGAGCAGCTTACAGCCTCTGTAAGCAGCCTTGGCGGCAACGATGAAATAAAATACATATCGCAGATAAAAACCGCAGACGAAATACAAGTGCTTTCCGATACGTTTGAGGATATGACCAAAAGGCTTTCGGGATATATCGCAAATCTCACAAGCGTAACCGCTGAAAAGGAGCGTATCGGTGCAGAGCTTGATATCGCGGCAAAAATACAGCTTAGCGAGCTGCCGCGGCAGTTCCCCGCATTCCCTGATAATACCGAGTTTGATATCTACGCGCTTATGACCCCCGCCAAGGAAGTCGGCGGCGATTTCTATGACTACTTCCTTGTTGACGAAAACCACCTTGCCGTGGTAATCGCGGACGTATCGGGCAAGGGTATCCCCGCCGCCATGTTTATGATGATTGCCAAAACCCACATCAAAACCCACGCGGGTATAGGCAAGTCCCCCGCCGATACTCTCGCCGCAGCAAACAACGCCCTGTGCGAAAATAATGACGCGGAAATGTTCGTTACCGCGTTTATGGGCATACTGGAAATCTCAACCGGCAAGTTTACCTTTGCAAACGCGGGACACAATCCCCCGCTTCTGCGCAGAGCAAACGGCAATTTTGAATGGCTTAAGGTGCGCCCCGGCTTTGTGCTTGGCGGTATGCCGGATATACGCTACCGTCAGGACGAGTTGTACTTCGGCAAGGGCGATATGTTCTTCATGTACACCGACGGCGTTACCGAAGCAACCGATAAATCGCTTGAGCTTTACGGCAACGAGCGCCTTGAACAAGCGCTTAACGCCCATGCAGACCTCGCTCCCAAACAGCTTGTGGAGGAAATCCTTTCACAGCTTAAGGAATTTTCAAAAAATACAGAACAGGCGGATGATATTACTATGACAGCATTACAGTACTTTTCACCAAAAAACCGCGAGCAGTACGAAATAAATCTGCCCGCAGAAAAAGCACAGCTTCAGGTTCTGCTTGACCATGTAGGAGAACTGCTGGAGCAGCACAACTGCTCACCCAAGGCGCAATATCAGATAGAGGTGTGCATTGAGGAAATCTTTGTAAACATTGCAAGCTATGCCTACGGCGGAAAAAGCGGTCCCGCGCGCGTTATGTGCGAGTTCCGCAAAAACGACGACGGCACGGAGCAGGCAGTGCTTACGTTCTATGACGACGGCGTGCCGTACAATCCCCTCAACCGCGAAACGCCCGATATCTCCCTTGGCGCGGAGGACCGCGAAATCGGCGGTCTTGGCATTTTCATGACCATGAAGATGATGGACAAAACCGAGTACGAATATAAAGGCGAAAACATATTCAGAATGTACAAGAATATCTAAAGAATACGCTAAGCCCCCGTCTGCAAGGACGGGGGCGATTTTGCGCCAAAAACGGCGCGTAAATTATACGGTGCGCTCTGCGGCGTATTTGCGCTTGGTTGCCTGACCGCCGCGCAGATGACGCTCCTCCTTATTGCGCTGAAGCACCTCGCGCACCTCGTTATAAAGATGCGCGTTCACCTGCTTCAGCTTTGCGGTTATATCCTGATGCACCGTGCTTTTGCTTATCCCGAATTGCTTCGCCGCGCTGCGCACGGTTGCGTTGTTTTCAACTATGTATTGCCCGAGGATTACGCAGCGCTCCTGTGTTCCCTCCCCGACTATGGCTGCTCCTGTTTTCAATTATTCTCCCCTCCATTATCTCTGTTGCACGTTTCCTTTTTTCTCAATTTATGCGCGAGATTGGCGGAATATGTGCTGTATTTTTCTATGCGCATGAGATAATTTTCACAAAAAATTTTCCCGCACCCTGTTACAAAATCCAACTTTCTGCGTATATAACTATAGAATACCCTAAACCAATCAACCGACCAATTTTTTTTAGGAGGAATTTATCATGGCACAGAATCAGAACGGACAGTATGTAAAACCATCGGCAGACGACAAGCAGTATGCTGCTAGCCATATACTTGCCGCTGCAGCAGAAAACGTTAAGGCAGAGCTTCGCTCAACCCAGTATATCCGCCGCAGCCTCTTTATCAACGATAACAGAATGGGCGAGTATAAGGACGAGGAAAGATATCTCAACGAAGTAGTTGAAAATACAATCGACAACGAACGCAAGGGCAACCTTGATGATATCGACCTTTCTTATGCGCAGATTTTCGCGGGAGCCGTTGCAAACAGCCTTGTGGTAACCGATATGTTCCACCAGCAGATTGACGCCCTTGCCGCAAACGAGGGTTACCGCGAATACTTTGAAAAATTCAGCCCCGATGATAAGCTGGCGTTTTGCAGCGAACTTAAAGACAGCGTTACCGAAAAGCTTGCCGTAAAACCCGGCTCCGCATACGGAAAACAGCTTGTAGGCAACCTTTCCGCAATATTCAGAGAAACCATAGCAGGGGCTCAGAACGGACGCAAGGACAGATTTACCCTGAGAGCGGAATTTATGCGCGATGTAATGCTGCCCGTCGAGATTATCACCGACAATCAGCGCACCAATAGACGAGTTTCCACCGAGGATATAGCTGATACCTTCCATAACGCACAGCCCGCAACCTCCATCGTTTCGGAAGCCCTGCGCGACCACGCCGTAGAACTTGCAAGCGAAAGAAGATACCTTGAGCCTATCGTTTCCAAGGTGCTTGTAGAGGGCGATATGGAGATAGACCCCACAAAGTTTGCAAAAAACTACAAAGACTTCGGTCTTTCCGACGACGAGGAAACATGGGCAAAGTGCGTGTTTGACAACGCAATGGACAAGATAAGCAAGGATATCAACCGCGATAACGCAATTGTACCCGATTTTGCAAACTTCAAGCTTAACGGCAAAATGATGTTTGACAGCCAGGATTTGCTTCGCTGCCACCCCGATATGCTTAAGCTGGACGTGGTAAGCCATATGATAGACGGCGACCAGGTAACCTACACCGACCCCGAAACCGAAACAGAAACGCTTCTCTCCCCCGATTTTAAGTATGAGAAGGAGCTTTCCTACTTCCAGCGCATTATTAATTTTATCAAGGAGCTGCTTGGTATCAGCACCGAAAACGAGCTTGACATCATGAAAAGAGAAGCAAATGAGCGCGCAGAGGAATTTAGGGACCTGGGCACTGCAAGGCGCGAAAGCGTAACCTTTAATGAGCTTGCGGGTATAGATAACGCCAATAAAGTAGGCTCTATCCGCCTTAACGCTAAGGAAATGGAAAAACAGCTTGAACATAATACCCCGCAGAAAACATTATAATCTATCTGTTTTTAGGAGGAATTTTAACTATGCTTACACCCGATCTTCAGCAGGAGGTTCTTAACAACATAGCCTTTGACGCAAAAGAAAACGGCAGCACCTACAACGAACTTACTATTCGGAACATCAGTGCAATATCAAACGCATTTAGCGCAGTCAGAAACAGCAAAGTATTTCCAAGAACAGTTCAGTTAAGCACAGTAAATGCTGCGGCATTCATTACGTCTGCACTAAACAGCATTGTGGTAAAGGACATCTTCAACGAAGGCATAGACAATTTTTTTAATGCCCCGGATACAGCCCCAATCTTCGCTGATATGACAGCCGAGGAAAAGGAGGAAAGCCGCCGTCAGCTTAAAAATACCGTTGCCGAAAGACTTAACATAAACCCCGAAACCAATAAGGGTCGCCTGTTTGCAAATATGCTTGAGCAGCAGTTTAACGACTATATGGCTAATAACGCGGGCGAAAGAACAGAGGTGCGCAGGAATTTCATGGAAAAAGTGCTTGCCCCTGCAATCCCTATGCTGGAGCAAATCCATAAAAAATTCACAGTGCCTGCGCCCGACGAATTGAAGCGGCAGTTTAATGACCCTATCCAGCAGTTTATAATCGACAATATCACCGAAAACGCAATGGAATTTTCAGCAGAGGAAGGCGCAATCCACTGCACCATAAACAAGACGTTTATGACAATAACCAGAGATTCCTCTGTAACGCCCGCTTCGTTCCTTGAACACTATAAAGCTGGAACTCTTTCCGATGAGGAGAAAGAATGGGCGGTTGAAATATTTGATAATGCGCACATTGAACACACTCCGGATTATGCAAGCTTCATGAAAAACCTAGGAAATACGGAAAGTGTGCGTTCCCTCTCAGAGCCGCCGGCACCGCTTTTCACTGAAGAAGAACTGGAACAGCTCAGAAACGACCCCGAGTCTGAGAAAAATCTCAAGATAAAAGCGATAGGCACAGCGCTTTCGGGAACTAAGGTAAGCGAAAAGAATGCCGCAAACGGCACTGTGGAACTTCTTAATCCCGTAATAGAGGATTTGCGCCGCAGCAACAGAAGCGTCTGGGAAGCAATTATAGACTTTTTCAAGGATTTGCTTGGTATCGGCAAAGAAGAAAATCGGCAGCTTAAGGAAATAATGGAAAACAGCAAGACAAATGCCAAAAAGCTTGACGGAATGTCAGAGTCGCCCAAAAGTCGCGAGCATATAGGACTTGAAGAGCTTTCGGGGCAGAATGCAATCGACAGGGTTACAATAAAGCCCGTACAAATCCGTCAGCCTACGATTTCCAAGGAAATAGCTGCCCCATCAAAGCACAAATAATCGGAGGATCATAGACCATGATTACAATGGAAGCCCAGAAGAAAATACTTAACAGCATAGCCGAGAACGCGAAAAGCGTGCTTAAAAAGCCACAGTTTGAAATGCAGTCCTATAAAATAAACAGCGTGGCAGATAAGTTTGGCGAATTATTCGAAAAACAGGAATTCTACACCAGTAGCACAAACCTCAATGGTCTGAAGTGGAGGGGGCACGAAACCAAGGTGTCAAACGCATTGGCATTTGAGATGTCCATATTCAACAGCATTATGCTGAAGGACGTATTCAGCGAGAGCATTGACAATGTATTCAGCAACGCCCAGTCCCCCCTGTTTGCCGATATGACCGCCGAAGAAAAGGAGCAGTCCAAACAGCAGCTTCAGGAGCTGATTGATGAAAAGCTTGACGTAGTGCCACGCACAAACTCCGCAAAGCTGTTCAAGCTTATGCTTGAATCGCAGTACGAGAGAGAGGTTATAAACAAGGAGGGCGACAAGAGCGCGCTGCGTGCTGATTTTGCAGAAGCATTCATGAAGCCTGTTGAGGACGTTTTAGACAGAATAAACAAAAACCATGAACCAACACATCCTGAATATATGCTTCCCTCACAGCTGGATCAGCAGATAACGGAAATGAGATATAATATCTCAAAAACAGGAAGCGACCTTGATGTCAGCATCATGACGGGCATTACAACATACCTTGACGACTACGCTTCGGAAACGGATATAATAGATCACACCGTTAAAAATGTTAATATAGACATCACAAGGGATTCCAAGATATCGCTTACGGAATTTTTTGAACACTGCACGAAAGGATATATTGCCCCTAATGAATTACAGTGGGCGGCTGACATATTTGACAACGCCTATAACGGCAGCACGCCCCGGTTTGAAAATTTCATTATTGGCAACGATCGGTTATTTAACGACGCCGAAATCAGCAATCCCGAAAACGAACAGCGCATGAAGGCGATAGTGGTAGCAGAAGCGCTTTCCGGCAGGCGCGTGGAGGTGCTTGATCCCGAAACGCATACCAAGGAGTTTTTCAGCCTGCAAATTTCAGATAAGCGCCGCGAAAACAGAAGCTTTATAGAAAAAATCGTTGATTTCTTCAAGGATTTGTTTAATATAGGTCTGGAAGAAAAAGAAAAGCTGCGGTATATACAAAATAGAGTTGAAAAGGACAACCAATACCGCAGCGGCGCATATGTAGACTTCGACACGCTTACCGAGCATCGCGAGAACATCACATTTGATGAGCTTTCAGCAGAGTCTGCGGTAGACAAGGTTACAACGGCAGTTAAAAAGAGCCGCGCCCTTGAAAACGAGCCTTCAATAGACAGATAATCAAAAAAACGCGCGGTGCAAGATATCACACCACGCGTTTTTCGCCGTAATACAAAGCTAAAGGCTTCCCCGTTTGAGGAAGCCTTTTTCCTGCCGAAATTTTCAATAAGGGGCTTGCCCCGTCATTTAACGTGGCAAATGAAACCCTGCCGCCGAGTTGAACTTTGTTCAACGCTAGGCAGGGG
>CAZLBL010000077.1:3205-8911 GCA_964557825.1 uncultured Ruminococcus sp. | reverse complement strand
CCGAGTTGAACTTTGTTCAACGCTAGGCAGGGGGGACATCTTGCCTAAGTTATATCTGTACAAAAAATCCGCCCGAGCATAACACTCGGGCGGATTGTCTTTTATCTGATTCTAAGTCAACTTGCAGTGGAATTATTCCTCTGCTGCTTCCTCGGCTTCTTCAAGGAGAGCCTTGATGGAGAGGGAAACTCTGTTCTTCTCGGTGTCGATGTCAATAATCTTGACGTCAACCTCCTGACCAACCGTCAGAACGGTAGCGATATTTGTAACGCGCTGTGTAGAAATCTGGCTGATGTGGATAAGACCGTCAACGCCAGGGATAATCTGTGCAAACGCGCCAAACTCTGTAATGCTTACGATAGTAGCCTTGATGATATCGCCAACTGCGTAATCAGCAACAAACTTTGTCCAGGGGTTCTCGTCGGGATCCTTAGCGGAGAGAGAAACCCTCTTCTTTTCGGGGTCGAAAGACTTCACGATAACTGTAATTTTATCGCCAACGCTTACGATATCCTTGGGGTGACCAACTCTGTTCCATGTAAGCTCAGAGGTGCGTACAAGACCGTCAACAGCGCCGATATCAACAAATACGCCATAGTCCTCGATGGAGCGAACCTCGCCCTCAAACTTCTGACCAACCTCGATAGACTCCCAAAACTTTGCCTTTTCAGCGTCACGAACCTCACGGTTTGCCTGTCTGATAGAGCCTACAACTCTGCCGCGCTGCTCATTGATTTCGATAATCTTGAACTGTACGGTTTTCTTTACAAGCTCCTCAAGCTTGCCGCCGCGGGGAACGCCTGTCTGGGAAGCGGGAATAAACACGCGTGTGCCGTTTGTGATGACGATAACGCCGCCCTTAACTGCTGCGGTAACAACACCCTCAAGCGTTTCATTTGCTTCCTTGCTTGCTGCGATTTTCTCCATGCCGATTGCGGAGTCAACCTTCTTCTTGGAAAGGAAGATAACGCCGTTAGAATCGTCAACCTTGGTTACGATAGCGTCAATCTCATCGCCGATGCTTACGATATCCGCAACTGTTGCGTTGGGGTCGTTTGTCAGCTCGTCCAGCGGTATGTAGCCCGTCTGCTTGATGCCGAGGTCAACAACCGCTTCGTTCTTGTTGATGCCTACAACTGTTGCTTTTACTCTGTTGTTGGTATATACTCTTCTAAAAGACTGGTCGAGCAGCGCAGCGAAGTCCTCCTCGTTTTCGATTGTGTTTTTAATTTCTTCGTTCATCTTGTTATGAACCTCCCTTATAGTATAGGCAGGGGTGGACGCTCCTGCCGTTATTCCGATAATACTATCGGAACGCAGCCCTTTTATTAGCTGCTTGGAAAGCCCCCCAGCATTCTCCACGAACACGGTCGTGCAGTGCCGTGCGCAAATTTCCGCAAGCTTTCCTGTGTTTGAGCTGTGTTTTCCTCCGACAACAATCATCAGTTCAGCTCTTTTTGCAAGCTCCTCGGCGTTCTGCTGACGCTGCGAGGTCGCGCTGCATATAGTGTCATATATTTGTACGCGGCTATATTGTTCCCTGATTTTTTCTGAATATTCAAGGAATTTGCCGCGGTCGAAGGTAGTTTGTGTGACGAGTACCACAGCCTCGTCCGTGGAAATTGCCCCGCCGCTGTAAAGTGCCTGTATCTCGTCGAAATCCGCGCATACAAAGGCTTTGCCAACCGCGTGACCCTTTATTCCCATAACCTCGGGGTGACTTTTGTCGCCCAAAATTATCACCGCCGCACACTCAGGCTGCTGCGAAACAATGGCGTGTATTCTCTTTACAAATGGACAGGTGGCGTCTATAACGTGTTGACAAAGGGCGCGTGCGCGCTGCTCCACCTCTGCTGAAACACCGTGGGAGCGTATAATCAGCGGCTTTCCTGCTGCCGCTTCAACGCTGTCTGCTATATTTATGCCCCTGCCCTTTAGCGCGTCTGTTACGCTTTCGTTGTGGATAAGCTGACCCAGAGTATACACCGCTCCGTATCTGTCAGCGGCTTCCTCTGCAAGTCTTATCGCCCTTTCAACGCCAAAGCAGAAGCCCGATTTTTCAGCTATCTCAATCAACATCGGGAGCCGCTTCCTTAAGCTTTGCAATCTCGCCCATTATGTCGGCGCTGAGCGCCTTAAGCTGATGTCTGTCCTCAATATTGATGTCAAATTTCTCTGCGGGCATCATCTCGCCGATGGAAACCTGTATACGGCGGCGGAACTTGCGCTTTCTGCCGTACTGGATAAACACCGGCACCACAGGAGTCTTAGCCTGCGCCGCGATTATCGTAACGCCGCTTTTGGCTCTGCCAAGCGTACCGTCCTTGGAACGCGTGCCCTCGGGGAAAATCACAAAAATCCGCCCCTTTTCAAGGCAGTCAAGCGCTTTATCTATTGCCTGTGCGCCGTCCTTTGCACCGCGTTTTACGGGGAATGCGCCAAGCCTTGTAATCAGCCATGTGAAAACAGGATTTTTCTGGAAAAGCTCCTCTTTCGCCATAAAGCTGTATTTACCTTTGAATGTAATGCCCACCACAGGCGGGTCATTATTGGAAACATGGTTTGAAGCGATTATATAGCCGCCCTTCATGTCGGGGATATTCTCCTTGCCGATAACGGTGATTTTGTAAACCATTATGTAGAACAGCTTTGCACAACCACGCAGGAACGAGTATAGCATTTACACTCTCTCCTTTATTATATTGCATATAAGCTCGCAGGACTGGGTGAAATCAAGCTGCGAGGTATCCGCCGTAACAGCGCCCTCCGCCTGTCTTAACGGTGCGGCTGCGCGGTGGGTATCGTTGTGGTCCCTTGTCATAAGGTCGGACAGGACTTCCTCATACGTTGTGGAAACGCCCTTTGCCGCAAGCTCATCATAGCGGCGCTTTGCGCGGATTTCAGGCTTTGCGGTGAGAAAAATCTTAACCGTTGCGTCCGGCAGAACCACCGTACCGATATCGCGCCCGTCCATTATAACGTTGTTTTCGGCTGCTATATCCCTTTGTATATCAAGCAGCGCCGCCCTTACCGCAGGAATTGCCGATACAGCGGAAGCCGCCATGGATATTTCGGGAAGCCTTATCTCCTCCGAAACGTCCTCCCCATTAAGGAAAATATGCTGCACGCCGTCTGCAAGGCGTATCTCGGGACGAATTTCAGACAATGCAGTCTGCACAGCAGCGCCGTCTGCAATATCAATACTGTTTCTTTTACAGTAAAGACCAACCGCCCTGTAAAGCGCGCCCGTATCAACATAAATATAACCAAGCTGCTTTGCAGCGGCTCTGGCAAGGCTGCTTTTTCCTGCGCCGACAGGACCGTCTACCGCAACCGAAACAAAGGACGTTGACATAAGCTATACACTCCGAAACAAGCGGTGTCTGCCGCCGAAATAGGATAGGGCAAAATCCGAATAAGGGTACAATTCCCCCTTTAACAACCTATCAAAATTTATTATAACACAAAGTTCCGAAAAATGCAAGAACTTTTTGAGCAATTTCACTGAATTTTCATGTTTTTTGCTTCATATGCTTTCAAACGGTCTGCGCGGACTGTTTTTCTGCCTTTACTCTTGCGCTGCTTTTTGCGCTGTACTCGGTTATGCCGAGAATAGTTTCACCGTCAATCTGAAGTGCGCAGGGCTTATCGAACCTTACAGTAACCTCGTCCGCCTTTACAATCTCGATACATTCCGTATGCTTTATGTGTTCTCCCTTGAAGATGGAAGGGAAAATCATCAGCGTTTTCAGCTTGTTTGAGCCGTGCCATACCACCAGCGACAGCTTGCCGTCCGGGTCGGTGCGGCTTTGCAGGGGCGCAGCGTTCATACCGCCGCCATAAAATCTGCCGTGCATTGCGGGGGCAATCCACACCTTCTTGTAGCTTTTTTCCACGCCGTCCGCAACAATGGTGGCATTTGCGGGCTTAAAATCATACAACAGCCCTTTTATAGCAATGCCTGTGTAATTTACAGGCTTTCCGTTGGGATTTTGGCGCTTCTTGTCGCCCACCTCGCAGCAGTAGCCATCAATGCCAAAGCCGATAGCGTTGATAAACAGCGTTTCCCTGCCGTTTACAGTAACAGACGGCAGGTCTTTTATGTATTGATTTATGCAGAACGGCGGCTCGCCTTTTTCCTTGCCCAAGTCATGCAGGAAATCATTGCCGCTGCCTGCCGCATAATACAGGATATCGTTTTTTATTTCAATAGCTCTTGTGTCGTTTACAAAGCGGTTAAGCGTGCCATCACCGCCGCAGATGATAACCTTATCCTCCGCATTAAGTGCGGAAAAAAACTCCGCATAATTGATATCCGCCATACTGCGGAAAGTAAGCTGTTCGCCAGTGTAAAGCCCGCGAAGCTTTTCGGACTGCTCCTTACAGGTTTTGTTGCCCGCAAGCGCGTTGTACAGTGCATAAATCATTGTCTGTTTCCCTCCAACTCATTTCTGATAGCGGCGGCGCAGTAATCGCTAAGCTGCGAGGTTTTAGCTGACGTTACGCGCTGCGCGTCTATTGTTTCAAGAATTTTTATCGTAACAACAGTTTTTCTGAACCGTTTTATGTTGCGGAAAATGTTCTCCGTCCCCTCTATTGTGGAAACAACAATCGGCGTTCCTGCCTTTTGCGCTGCCTTAAGCACTCCCCCATGGAACGGAAGCAGTGTGCATTCCTTGCTGCGCCTGCCCTCAGGATAAACACCAACGGAGTTTCCAGTTTCTTTGAGAAGCCGCGCGGCACGGTTTATGGTTTCCATTGCCTTGCGGGGATTTTCGCGGTCTATCGCCATAAAGCAGCAGCGGTGGATTATCCTGCCGTACATGGGTATCTTGAAATTCGCTTTTTTGGAGATAAATGACAGTTTATAACGCTTGAACACCGTCCACTGGATTATGGGATCGTAATTGGAGCGGTGGTTGCTGATAAACAGGAAGTTGCCCTCTGCGGGGAATTTATCCTCGCCTATGATATTATATCTCACTCCAAGACACCACAGCACAACAGTAGTCGAGCCGTCCAGCAGCGCGCGGTAGAACCTGCTGTCACGCGTGTATTGCTTTCGCGGATTTACAAAAAGTCCGCACACAAACAAAAACAAAAACGGCAGCAGAAGCAGTGCCAAAATCCCCAGAAATATCCACAGAAAAATCACCGCACTGCCCCCTTAATCCATCAAAAACACTATATATTAAGTATAACACATTGCGGTATTTTTTTCAAGTAGCGCAGCAAAAAATGTACCATACAAGGAGCAGATATGCTTTTCCATGCAGACCAAAGGGCGGCAAAAGCCGCCCCGCTATGTTGTCTGTATCTTAATCATCTATGTCCATTCAAGCTTTCCGGAACAGTGTTCACGGTAAAGCTCAGCCTGCAAGCTTAGCCGCAGATACCCTTGAACCACTCGCAAATCGCAGAGAAGTTAAAGCAAGAAAAGAAATTACACATACCGTTTCACCTCCGTGTTCTTTATTTCCCGTGCGGGATAATCAAATTATAGCATAATATACGCCGCAGTGCAATGCAAAGATTAAGGAAACCGAGGCGGGATATGGAAAAAAACAGGCATATGCGAAATGCACACGCCTTTGACAAAGCTTCTGCAATTAAAAACCGTCCAGTGGACGGCTTGCGCGTTAAGCTAGGAGAGCGACCCGCGAACGCGAGCGTTTTTTGCGAACGCAAAAACGCAGTGCCTTAATG
>CAZLBL010000077.1:0-3105 GCA_964557825.1 uncultured Ruminococcus sp. | reverse complement strand
GGCACTGCGAGCCGAGCGTTTGCAATTTCCAACCGTCCAGTGGACGGTTGGAAATATGGAGCTGGGAATGGGACTCGAACCCCTTTGTGAAGCCAATAAAGCCGTATCGTTGAGCCATAAATTTATTTTTGTGTTGCATTTCGTGTTGCATAAAATTCAGATGACTGTTTTCTGAGCAGATTTGCATACTCCTCCATAGCTGATGGGAACGTGTGCTGATATACTCGCTCAATCATATCAACGGAGTTGTGACCCATCATCTCGGCGATGTATTTCTGTGGCATTCCGAGCAGCAGGCAGCGGCTTGCGAAATGGTGTCGCAAAGCATGAAAGTTCAAGTGCTTAGACAGCTTGTGCTTATCTCTGAAGTGCAGCCATCGTTTCGATATAACCACAGAGGTCGCATTATATATCCTGTTTCCGTCGGCGTTCTGCCGCAGCACTTCGGCAATTTCTGGCGGTATCGGCACACAGCGATATCCCGAATAGGATTTTGGCGCTTTGAGGACAGCGCCGCCAGTTCCGTCAACTCTAGCCTGCTTAATGTCAATGTGGTCATCGTGAATGTGCTGCAATTCCAGACCGCTTATTTCAGAAGCCCTAAGACCGCACTGAGTAGCCAACAGAAGCGGGATTTCTATATTTGTACCAACTGCTAATTGTGCTATGCTTTTTACTTCCTTTTCATCGGGGACATAAATATCTTTTTTCTTTTTCGGCGGCAGTGCCGTATGGAATGTAAGTTCGGGACGGTGCAGCTTCAGCACAGCAGATATCAGTCCATGAGCATTGCGGCAGTATTTTGGACTGTGCGTTTTCGCCATAATGTTAAATGCCTGCTGTATATCCTGCACGGTGATATCTCTTAGCTTAAGTGCCATGAGGTCTTGCACGCAGTTATTCATTACGGCATTGTACCCCTTAACCGTTGACGGCGACAGAACATTTTCCTTGCTTTTGATATACTCCTCCACCGCTTGCTTCAAGGGCATTTCGGAGCGGTTGACATCTATATGGAGCTGATTATATTGCGCGGCAAGGTATTCGGCTTCTTTCTTGGTATCGGCGGTGAAGCTTTTGTATTGCCGCTTGCCGTCTGCGGTCTTGCCGATATACAGGTTTACTCTCCAGCTGCCGCTGGGGAGCTTTTTTGCGCTTGCCACAATTTACACCTCTTTCTGCAAGTTTCCCCTGCTCTTTCGGGCAGGGGATATTTTTATGCATTGAGATTAAGTCTTTCTTTAAGAGCTTGTTGGAGAACGGCAGAGAAGTTAATGTGCTGTGCTTCGGCTGCTGTATTCAACCAACTGGGAATAGACAAGGTTTTCTTAACCGCACGTTTATCATGCTTTTTAAGATACGCCAATCTGTCAAACTCAATAATAACCGAAAATTGCCCGTCTTCAAGTTCTATTTTCTCAGGCAACGCTGGCTCGGGAAGTTGAAAATTATCAGCAGACGTAGCTTCAATATACAGACCAAGCGCGTCTTTGATATTTTCGACAGCTTCTTCAAAGGTATCTCCCTGAGAAATACACCCATCGACATCATTAAGCCATACAGAATAGCCTACGTCCTCTTTTTGAAATACAGCGGGATAGTATAGTTTATTATTCATAAGAGTGCCTCCTTGGCGGGATTTATTTCAATCCCGCATCTTTAAGAATTTTATTTTCAGTGCCTTTCTTAAGGTCTTTTGCGTGAACAGGAACAGTTGTAGTTTTATGGGTATCATCATTTCTGAAGAAGAAGTGTGACCCATTAGAATGCGTACAACGGAAACCATGGCTTTCGAGCAGCTTAATCATCTGCTTTGGCGTCATCGGCATTTATTTTCCCTCCTTACACTGTATATTATAACACGTAATTTACGTATTGTCAAGTGCTTTGTTAAATTTTCTTAAAATTTCACCGCCCTCAGACGGGGCGGTATTACATTTCACGCTTCCTTAGCCACATAAGGCTGATAACCTTTTTTATACTTGTCGAGAGCCGCCATTTCTTCAAGCCGCTCAATTGCCTTTTCCTTGCCCTCGTCATTGAGAGCGGCAAAGCAGGTAAGCAGCTTATTTTCGTCTTGGGCAACGCCTGTACCTGTGTGAGATTGAGGGTTGTCGGTTCGCCCTAATAAATAGTCTACGGAGCAGTCCAATGCTTCAGCAATCTTGAACAATGTTTCTCCGTTCGGAATAGTACCATCTTTCCATTTCGTTAATACACCAGATGAAATACCGATAGTTTTTCCAAATGGGTTTGGCTTGATGCCCTTTTCCAAACATTGATTATAAAATCTTTCCCAAAACATAAATACTCCCTTTTATAAAAACTCACAAAAATAAGGTTTTGCAATTGTGCAACTATACAAACCTCAAAAAAATGATAAATATATATTGACAATCTCACTTTTTTGAGGTATAATATAAACAGATTAAGAAATCTTAATCCAATTATAACACCGAAAGGAGCAAAAGTCAAGATGGGCAAGCCGAAAAGCAAAAAGCCCCGCAGCACTAAGCCACAGGGCAAAAAAGAAAGCGGCAAAAAAGAGAAGCTCTCCACCAAAGATATTATCCTCTTAATCACCGCCGCAGTCAACTTAATCAACGCAGTTTGCGGACTAATCCAAAAGCTGTTTGACTAAAGTTGAAGTTCCACGGGGGAGAAATCCCCCGCAGGAACATTATATCATATCGGCTTGCCCATTGTCAAGAGGGGTGAATACACTATGATTATTCTTGATATTGTCCAGATAGTGCTGAACATGGCAGTTATCGTTATTTTGCTTAGAAAGCGGGGTGAATGAAATGACAATTACATTGAGCGGCAAGACCATAGGCGAACGCATTAAGCAAGCACGGCAGCTTGCGGGGCTAACAAGAGCAAAGCTTGCCGAGGAACTCTGTGTATCCTATGTAATGGTGTACAACTACGAAACAGGCAGAACGAACGTCCACCCGCGCAAGCTCAAGAAAATCGCTGAAGTTTGCGGCATAGCGGTTGAGGAATTACAAGAAAGGTCGTGAACATAATGGGCTATTTAGAATTACGCGCCACCGACCCCGAACAGGCAAAAAAATTCGCCAAGCTGGTAAAACAGCTTGACGA
>CAZLBL010000076.1:0-8957 GCA_964557825.1 uncultured Ruminococcus sp. | reverse complement strand
AAATGGAACCCGCCGCCTAAGAGGCGGGGGACATCTTGCCTAAGTTATATTTTCCGCGTTTGCAAACAAAATCCGCAGCGTTTGTATTCCGCTGCGGATTTACTTGTTTTATCCGATAACCGCCGTTATCCTTTCGTTGTCCTCGTCTGCCTTAAGCAGCACCTTTCTAACAGAAAGCGCATAGCTGCCGAGATTTTCCTCAAGCCTTGCAAAATTCTTCAGTAGAATATTTGTTTCATCATAAACACCTGTCAGGCAGTCATACAGCGCGTCAAGATTGCCGCCGTACCAATCGGGGAAATTCAGCTTTTCTGCAATAAGCGCATGAAGCTGCTTTTTGTCGGTTATTTCTGCGCAATCAAGGATAATCTCTTTCATGCTATTCCTCCCCGTACAGAAGCGTGAAGCTTTCGTAATGGTCATCGGTATAGTAGATAAGACCATCGTTTGAGAACACTATGCGCTTTGCGCCGCGGCTTTCCGCGCCGAGTGTATCAATATCACATTCGGTGTATTCCCTGCCGTCCGCCTCGGGAAGCAATCCCTCATAGTTGCCGAAATAGCTGCCGCCTATGCACATTCCGGGAGCATATGGTTCCAGCGAGCCGCCCTCCCAGCCAAGCGCCTGCGCTTCCTTTTTGGTGATGAAGTTGTCCGGCAGACCGCCATAAAGATAAATATAAAGCGCAACATCGTCCTTTGTGGTGTATACACCATCGGGGTCTAGCGTCGGCACGTTGTCATCGGGGACTTCGGCAGTGCCGCTTGCCACAGAGTTTGTCGCAAATTCCGTTGTGAAAGCGGAAGTCTGCTGCGTTTGCGTGGAAGCCGTTGTCTGCTCCGCGCCTGTGCTTTCGTTCTCTAAATCACTGATTATCTCGCCGCCAACGCTTATGATATTGTCAACGGTTTCTCTGACATTCCCGCAGCCGCTCAGGCAGAAAGCCATCGCCGCCGCAAGCAGTATGCTTAATAGTTTTTTCACAGCATTTTCCTCTTAACACTTGCAGTAAACAACCGCATAATCAAAGGGTGAAACGGTGATTTTGCCGTCACCGATTCCTCTGCCGTAGCGGTCGAAGCCTACGCTGAAATCAGTAAGCATTTCGGTAAAATCGTTCTTTATCTCAAAGGTGTGACCCTGTGTGGATTTGTTAAGGTAGATTATAGCCGCGTCACGGGTGATTTTATCGCAGCGCGTGAATACAACATATTTATCCGTTACCTCGATAAAACGCAGGTCACCCTGTTCAAAAGCGCGCGTACCCTTGCGAACCTCGGAAAGCTTCTTTGTAAACTCGATAAGGTCAAGATTTTCTCTGCCCCACGGATAGCAGCGGCGGTTGAACGGGTCGCGGTAGCCCTCCATTCCCGCTTCATCACCGTAGTAAATGGACGGAATACCGGGCAGGAAGAATTGCAGCACCATTGCGCATTTAAGCAGCGAAATTCCATACAGATACTGCTGACCGTCAAGGGTGCGCTCGCTCTGCCAGTCCTTGTCGTGCCAGCCGACCTCCTCGCCGCCAAGCCGCGTAAGCGCACGCTCTGTATCATGCGTGGAAAGGAAGTTCATCAGCATATCAATGGCAGGCTTTGGGTAATGGTCCATTATGGTAAGTATACCATCACGGAACGCCTGTGCGTCGGCATATTTAACATAATTCAGTATAGCTTCCTTGAACGGATAGTTCATAACGCTGTCAAGCTGACCGCCCGTAAGATAACGCCTGCGCACGCCGTAGCTTTCCTTGTTGGAAGCGTCCTCCCATACCTCGCCGTAAATTATCTTGTCCTTGCCCATTGACTTTACGGATTTGTTGAGGTTGTCAAGAAACTCATCGGGCAGCTCGTCTGCAACGTCCAATCTCCAGCCGCACGCGCCAAGCTTTATCCATTTCTGAAGTATGCCGTTTTCGCCGCAGATGTATTTTGTATACTGCTCGTTATTTTCGTTGACGTTGGGCAGCGTTGTAATTCCCCACCAGCTTTCATACTTATCGGGATAGCCCGTAAAGCTGTACCACGGGAAATAGGGAGAATTTTTATCGCGGTAAGCGCCCGTATTTTCTCCGTATCTGCCGAATTTGTTGAAATAGATGGAGTCCGCACCCGTATGTGAAAATACGCCGTCCAGTATAACGCTGATTCCCATCTCCTTAGCCTTTGCGCAAAGCTCCTTAAAATCGTCCTCCGTGCCAAGCAGCGGGTCGATTTTTTCATAATTTGCGGTGTTGTAGCGGTGATTTTCGTGCGCCTCAAATATCGGATTCAGATATATCACCGTAACGCCAAGGCTCTTTATATAAGGCAGCTTTTCGATAATTCCCTGAAGGTCGCCGCCGAAATAATCGTTGTTGCGCACAACGCCCTTTTCATCGGGCTTGTAGAACGGCGTATCAAACCAGTTATCGCGCATTATTCTGTCGGCGGGAACGCCCTCGTGCGGCTTGCCGCTTTTGGCAAAGCGGTCGGGGAAAATCTGGTACATAACGCCGCCGCGTATAAATTCTGGAGTATATAACTCCTCGTCGAAAACAGTGAGTTGGAAAAGCTCCTCGCCCTCAAACACACCCTCGGAAGCACCTCTGCGCTTGATGTAGCGCCGTCTGCCGTCAAGAATACAGGTGAAGTAATAGTGATGAAGTCCCGTATTTTCGGGCGTAAAGGTGCAGGAATAAATATTGTCATCGCCGCTTTCGTCCTGCAAAACAAGCTGGATAAAGCGCTCCTTATAGCCAGGACGAAACATAACAAGCGTAAGGTCCGCAACAGGCATACTTTTGGGTATGCGCACATTAAACACACCCGTCTGTCCTTTGCGCAGCGCACCGAATGGGTGCTTGTAATTCTGGTCAAAGCAGTCAAAAATCGGCATACTCATAAAAAAATCTCCCCTATCCCACCCTGCGGTGACGTCAGCACTGTGGCAGTAATAACAAACGATAAAAATGCACTTGTTACATTTTGAGCAATACAATTGAAGGATTTGAGCCTTCGCACCTGCTCCGCAGTGCAACTTAAGCCGGGCTATTCCTCAGCCCGCGAGGCAGCGCTCGCCCGTTACCGCACTCAAAGTAGTTTTTAAGCAGCGCCGCGCAAAACCATATTACGGGTTTTGCGCACCTGCGTTCATATTCTGATTTTGAAGCCTATCGTACTAAATAAGCTCTGTATTCCAGTTAAGCGTCTGGATTTTTACGTCCGTTTCGCGGAAATCCTTTTCAAGCGCGTCAACCTGTTTGCGAAGTTCGGAAACGTTGACGGTGCTTAAAATCCTGATTTCGGAACGCATACCGCGGGCAACCTTTCTGGAAGCCTCATTCAGAAACGCGCGCATTACGTCTATTTTTACGCGCACAGTATCCTTATGGGCGATAAGTTCCGTAAGCGTCTTTTCTCCGCATACCGTACGGGAATTTGTAAGGTTAATCCGCGCAATAAGCTCCTCCTGCTGCAAAACCAGTTCGTCCAGCTCCCTAAGCAATGCGGCAGGATTTTCAGCAGGCTCCTCACCCTCCTGTACAAGGGCGTTGTTCTGAAGTCTGCCGTTAAGCTGATTTATTCTTTTGGCAATATCAGCCCTTAAATTAAGTGCTTCTGCTAATTTCATAAATATTGCTCCTAAAATTTTCTCCCCCATGGTAAGGGGGGAGAAAAGAAAATTTACTTAAGATTCCAGATATCACGTGCGTAGTCGGTTACAGCACGGTCTGCGGAGAAACGACCTGCGCCCGCAATGTTGTACAGCGATTTTCTGTTCCACTCCTCGGCGTTCTTGTAAACCTCGCTGATATACTTCTGCGTGCCGCGGTAGCTGTCGAAATCGGCAAGCGCCATGTAGAAGTCCTTGAACTTGATGGAGTTTGCAAGCTCCTCAAAGGTCGCACCGTTGATACCATTGTACATACGCTGCATTGCGTCCCTGATGGTTTCGCTGCTGTCGATATACTGCTCGGGGTGATATCCCTTCATGCGAAGCTCGTTTACCTCGGGGGTTCTCATGCCGAATACAAAGATGTTGTCATCGCCAACAGCCTCGTGTATCTCAACATTTGCGCCATCGTATGTTCCGATTGTAAGCGCGCCGTTAAGCATGAACTTCATGTTGCCTGTACCCGAAGCTTCTGTACCTGCAAGCGAAATCTGCTCAGAAACCTCTGCTGCGGGCATAAGGATTTCAGAAAGGGTTACGCGGTAGTCCTCAAGGAAAATTACCTGAAGCTTTTCACGCAGCTTGGGGTCGTGCTTTATCTCCTCGCCTATGCACCAAATCATCTTGATTATCTGCTTTGCGATATAATATCCAGGCGCAGCCTTTGCAGCAAAGATATATGTCTTTGGAGTAAACGGAGCGTTGGGGTTCTGCTTTAAGAAGTTGTAGTCCGCAATGATGTTAAGCGCGTTAAGCTGCTGGCGCTTGTATTCGTGCAGACGCTTTACCTGCACATCAAAAATGCTGTCGATATTCAGCTTGGCGCCTGTTGTCTTTTCAACAAACTTTGCAAAGCGCTCCTTGTTGGCTCTCTTTATCTTGCCAAGCTTTTCAAGTACAGCCTTGTCGTTTGCAAACACCTGGAACTTGATAAGCTCCGAAGCGTCCTTCTTGAAGCCCTCGCCTATGCACTCTGAGAGCAGGTCTGTAAGTCCCTTGTTGGACTGAAGCAGCCATCTTCTGTATGCGATACCGTTGGTAACATTCTTGAACTGGCTGGGTCTGTCGGTTGCCTGAAGATTGAACACATCGTCCTTGATAATCTGGCTGTGCAGCTTGGAAACGCCGTTTACGCTGTGAGAAGCAGCAACGCAGAGGTTTGCCATATGCACCTTGCCGTCCTGTACAATGGACATCTTGGCAACCTTCTCCTGATTTTGGGTTCTGTTGTACAAATCCTCGCAGTAGCGGCGGTTTATCTCGCAGATAATAGAGAAAATTCTGGGGAGTATTCTCTCAACAAGAGATTTATCCCACTTTTCAAGAGCCTCTGCCATAACAGTGTGGTTTGTGTATGCAAATGTGTTTGTGCAGATATGCCATGCCTGATCCCAGCCGTAGCCGCAGTCGTCAAGCAGCACTCTCATAAGCTCGGGGATAGCAAGCGTGGGGTGAGTATCGTTGATATGGATAGCAACCTTTTCATGGAAGTTCTCCAGTGTACCGTATACCTTCATGTGGCGCATTACGATATCGCCAATGGAAGCAGCACACATGAAATACTGCTGACGCAGGCGCAGCGCCTTACCCTCCATGTGATTATCGTTAGGATAAAGCACCTTGGAGATGGAGTGCGCAATGTTGGAAGCACCGAGAGCGTTTGCGTAATCGCCGCTGTTGAAGCTGCTCATATCGAAGGACATAGCCTCTGCGCTCCACAGGCGAAGCTTGGAAACACCCTTGCTGTCATAGCCAGAAACATACATATCATAAGGTACAGCGTTGACAGACTTATAGTCAACGTGTTCAAGGTGATGATAATTATCGTCCCAGTACTCGTTTATATGACCGTCAAAACGAACCTCTACCGCCTGGTCGGGAACGGGCACAAGCCATGCGCCGCCGCCAGGAAGCCAGTTATCGGGCAGCTCTGTCTGCCAGCCGTCAACAATCTTCTGCTTGAAAATACCGTACTCATAACGGATTGAATAGCCTGTTGCGGGATAATCGCAGGTTGCAAGTCCGTCAAGATAGCAGGCCGCAAGACGTCCAAGACCGCCGTTTCCAAGACCTGCATCAGGCTCTTCCTCATAAATATGGCTTATCTTGATATCCCAGTCCGCAAGAACGCTCTCAGCAACCTCGTTCATGCCGAGATTGTAAAGGCTTGTCTTGAGGGAGCGACCCATAAGGAACTCCATGGAAAGATAATATACCTGCTTTTTGCCCTTGGAGTTTACCTCGCGCATAAAGTCGCCGCGCTTCTCCTTCAGGTAATTTACAACGATAGAGGACAGCGCGCGGTAAATCTGCGCGTCAGTCGCATTTGCATAATCCGTTCTGAAGTCGTACTCCAGAATGGCTTCAAGCTGCTTTTTCAGCTCTTCCTTTGTGAACGGTGATTTCATCTTTGTTTGTACCCCTTTCGGTTTTCGGGCATTGTTCACCCTTTTCATACTGAATAAAACAGTTTGCCGCAAGGTCGCTTCGGCTTTGCACTGTTTTTATTGAACTGCCGCCCTGCAGGCGCTTTGCGCCGATGGCGTAGAATAACACAAGAATAATTATACTCCGTTTTCTCGAAAAATGCAAGTTTTTCAAGGCATAACTGTTATTTAATCTAAAAAATAGCAAAATCAATCGGGCGATTTAGACAATTTGGATACAAAAACACAGCGTTTGCCGCCTGCAAATCGACAAAATTTGCAAACAGACGAAAAACTTCTTCGGACGTAACACCCGAAGAAGCTTAATATTACTTCAGACTGTAGACAAAGTCCAATTTGCCCGCGCAACGGGCTTTTGAAATCAATTTTTTGCTTCGGCTTTGCCGAGGCAAAAAACACTTCTATCCGCACCAGTGTGCGCCAGCAACGGCTTCGCCTTATGCTTTCCGACGGCTTTGCCGTCAGTGAGTGCGCGCAGGGCGGATGTTTCGGCGGAAAACCCCGCAAGGGGTTTTTCGACGGTCTGATATTACTGTTTTCTTGCTATTGCATATTCATCATCGCTGCTGTAATAGGGGCAGTTGTAGTTTGTTCCTGTCATAAAGCGGCACATTTCGTCCTCGTCAAGGTTTACAAGGCACACCCAGCAATCGCATTCGTCATCATAAACATAGTTTACGCAGTCGTCACAGTTTGTCATTTACTATCCTCCTTTGGCTTGTCCGATACGGCGCGGAACGCCTGCTCAAGCGTTCTTACGCCGATTATCTGTATGCCGTAGTCCTCCGCCCTGCTTAACGATGAAAAGCTTTGCTTTGGGATTATGCACTTTTCAAAGCCAAGGCGCGCGCCCTCCTTGACGCGCTCCCTTACATGGGAAACGCTGCGTATCTCTCCGCCAAGACCCACCTCGCCAAAAACCATAACCTTTTCGGGAATTATCTTGTCGCAAAGACCAGAATACAGCGCCATAGCCACAGCAAGGTCGGCGGCAGGCTCGTCAAGGCGCAGACCGCCTACAATATTCACATAAACGTCAACCCCGCCAAAGAAAAATCCCGTGCGCTTTTCAAGCACCGCAAGTATCATGTACAGCCTGTTATAGTCAAAGCCGTTTGCAACGCGGCGCGGCGAAGAAAGCCCCGATTTTGTTACAAGCGCCTGAACCTCCGCAAGAATAGGGCGCGTACCCTCAACCGAGCATACAACGCACCCGCCTGAAACGGTGGTAAGTCTGCCCGAAAGCATCATCTCGGAGGGATTTGTGACCTCCTTAAGTCCGTCATCGTCCATATTGAATACGCCTATCTCGTTTGTTGAACCGAAACGGTTCTTGAACGCCCTTAAAATGCGGTAGGAAAGCTGCTTTTCGCCCTCAAAATACAGAACCGTATCAACAATATGCTCCATTATTTTAGGGCCCGCAATTCCGCCGTCCTTATTGACATGGCTGACGATAAACACAGGGATTTCCTCGCTTTTCGCCATGCGCATAAAGGCGTTTGTACACTCGCGCACCTGCACTATGCTTCCCGCAGACGAGGTTATAGCACTTGAGGTTATAGTTTGTATCGAGTCGATAATAACAACCTCCGGCTTATTCTGCACCACCGCATGGATTATGCTTTCACAGCTGTTGTTGGAGGCAAGAAACAAATTATCGCTTGCAACGCCAAGTCTGTCGGCGCGCAGCTTTATCTGTCTTTCGCTTTCCTCACCCGAAACATACAGAATGGTATGCTCCATACCCATAAAACCGCATATCTGAAGCAGCAGCGTTGATTTGCCTATGCCGGGGTCACCTCCGATAAGCACCAGCGAGCCTTTCACAAGCCCCCCGCCAAGAACCCTGTCAAGTTCCGATATTCCCGTGCCGTAGCGGGTTTCGTCCTCATAGCTTATTTCACCTATGCGGCTGTATTTGAACTCCCCCACAGGCGCGGAGCTTCTGCCTGCTATCACCTGCGCGGGCGTTGCTTCTTCAATACTGTTCCATGCGCCGCAGCCTGCACAGCGCCCGTTCCACTTGGGATATTCCTGCCCGCATTCGCGGCAGATAAAAAGCTGTTTTTGCTTAGCCATTTTTAACTTCCTCTTACAACTCTCAAATTTCGTCCGTTTCAGTAAACTCCGAAATATCATCTGTAACCGCGTCCATAAACTCAAGCACCCCGCTGTAAACGGTAAACGCTACCTTCTGCTGATATTCCGTTGTGGAAAGCTTGGCTTCCTCCTCGGGATTTGAAAGAAATCCGCACTCTATCATAAGCGAGGGATTGGCGTTGGATTTAAGTAGGTACAGCTCGTCGCCCGACAGCTTGATTTCGCGGTCGTTCCCCTGCTGAAGCAGCGCAAAGCGGTTCTGCATAATCTGCGCAAGCGTTCTGTTATCGGGATTATTGTTATTGTAAAACATCTGACCGCCGAAATACTGCGGGTCGGTATAATTGTTCTGATGAATACACAGAAAAATGCTGTCGGGATAGCTTTGTATTATCTCAAGGCGGTTTTCCATATCCGACAGCTTCTGGTTGCGTATGCCCTCTACGCCCGCGTCATATATAGAAATATCCTCGTCCCTTGTCAGCACTACATTAAAGCCGGAAACCTCCAGCATATCCCGCAGCTTCAGCACAACAGAAAGGTTTACGTCCTTTTCAAGCGTGCCGTTCACGCCTACCGCGCCGCCGTCAAGGCCTCCGTGTCCCGCGTCTATAACGATTACAGGGCGCTCGTCCGCGCCTGCCGAGGCGGGAACAACGCTGTCCGTCATTCTTGCACACACCGCCAGCAGCGCAAAGCAGCCCAGCATACCAAGCGTAAGCCTTATTGACTTTTTGTTAAGCTTCATATTT
>CAZLBL010000075.1:0-9117 GCA_964557825.1 uncultured Ruminococcus sp. | reverse complement strand
TAGAGCCGAACGAAGTTCGGTTCGGAGGCAGGGGGACATCTTGCCTAAGTTATAGCCTGTTTTGGCACGCAAGGCTTGTGAAAACAGGTTGTTATCGCGCGGCAGAAAGCTGTGCGGGGTGGGTCTGCGGCAAAATCCGCAGCAAAAGAACGGAGGAAATTAAAAATGTCAAACTGTGCTATTGTGGGTATCAACTGGGGTGACGAGGGCAAGGGCAGAATGGTGGATCTGCTTACCGAGGATTATGACGTGGTTGTGCGTTTCCAAGGCGGCGGAAATGCGGGTCACACCGTAATAAACGACCTTGGAAAATTTGCGCTGCACCTGCTGCCATCGGGTATATTCCGCGGGGGAGTGGTGAATATTCTTGGAAACGGCGTTGCGCTTGACCCCGAAAACCTGTGCGCGGAGATGAACGAGGTTATGTCAAAGGGCGTTAAGCTTACGCCCGATAATCTGAAGATAAGCGAGCGCGCTTCGCTGCTGCTTCCGTGGCACCGCGCCATGGACGAGCTGGAGGAACAGCGGCTTGCAGATAAAAAATACGGCTCCACAAAGCAGGGAATTGCACCGTTTTATTCCGACAAATATCAGAAGAAAACCGTGCTTGCGGGCGAGCTGTTTTATCCTGAGGAATTAAAGGCACACCTTGCCGACCTTATGGAATGGAAAAATCTGACCCTTACCGGGGTTTATGGCGCAGAGCCGTACACAATGCAGCAGCTTGAAAAATGGCTGGAGGATTACTGTGAGAAAATCAAGCCGTATATATGCGATACGGGCGCATTTCTGAAACAGGCGCAGGCTGAGGGAAAGAATATTCTTTTTGAGGCGCAGCTTGGCTCGCTGAGGGATTTGGATTACGGAATTTATCCGTATACCACCTCGTCAAACACAACGGCGGCGTATGCGCCTATCGGCTCGGGCTTGCCGGGCGCGGTTATTGATGACGTTATCGGCGTTGTAAAGGCGTATTCCACCTGTGTGGGAGAGGGCCCGTTTGTGTGCGAGATGTTTGGCGATGAGGCGGAAGCACTCCGCCAAAGCGGTGCGGAATACGGTGCAAAGACAGGCAGACCGCGCCGTGTAGGTCCTTTGGATATTGTGGCGACAAGGTACGGCGTTGAGGTTCAGGCGGCAACCGCGATTGCGCTGACAAAGCTGGATATTTTAAGCTATATGGATAAAATTCCTGTATGCACGCATTATATGCTTGACGGAAAGCAGACCGACCGTTTCCCGTTTCCCTCGGCACTGAAAAACGCGCAGCCGGTTATAGAATATCTTGACGGTTGGGGCTGCGATATTTCGGGCGCGCGCAGCTGGCAGCAGCTTCCCAAGGCGGCGCAGGATTATGTGCTGTTTATTGAAAAGCAGATTGGCTGCCCGATAAAGTATATTTCGGTAGGCGCTGAAAGAGATAGTATAATTATTCGTTAAAGGAGAACCAGATGACAGACAGATATGAATCGCCGTTATCCTCGCGCTATGCCTCAAAATATATGCTGGGGCTGTTCTCGTCAGACACAAGATACCGCACATGGCGCAGGCTTTGGACGGCGCTTGCGCGGGCGGAAATGTCGCTTGGGCTGCCGATAACGCAGGCGCAGGTTGACGAGCTGGAAGCGCACATAAACGATATCGACTATGAATGCGTCAGCAGGCGCGAAAAAGAGGTGCGGCATGACGTTATGGCGCACGTTTACGCTTACGGCAAGGCTGCACCCTTAGCGGCGGGAATTATCCACCTTGGTGCGACAAGCTGCTATGTTACGGATAATGCAGATTTGATAATTTACAGGGACGCGCTTATTTACCTGCGCAGGGAGCTTCTGGGCGTTATTGCAAATCTTGCGGATTTTGCGGATAAATACAAGGCACTTCCCGCGCTGGGATATACGCATTATCAGCCTGCGCAGCTTGTTACGATAGGAAAGCGCGCCTGCTTATGGATACAGGATTTTCTTTCCGATGTTGAGGAGATTGATTTTGCTATCGGAAATATTAAGTTCCTCGGCTGCCGTGGCACAACCGGAACAGAGGCAAGCTTTGCAGACCTGTTTGAGGGCGATACGGAAAAAATAGACGAGATGAACCGCCAAATTGCCGCAGAGTTCGGGTTTGAGCAGTGCTTTGACGTGTGCGGACAGACCTATCCGCGCAAGGTGGACAGCCGTATCCTTAACGCGCTTTCTTCGGTTGCGCAAAGCTGTAACCGCATGGCGAACGATATACGTCTTTTGCAGCATGACCGCCAGGTGGAGGAGCCGTTTGAGAAAAATCAGATTGGTTCTTCGGCTATGGCGTACAAGCGCAATCCCATGCGCTGCGAGCGTATATGCTCGCTTGCAAGGTATCTTATGGCGGACGCGGCAAACGCGCCTATGACGGCTTCTGTACAGTGGCTTGAAAGGACGCTTGACGACTCTGCAAACCGCCGTATTTCCATGCCGGAGGGATTT
Source organism: uncultured Ruminococcus sp. (assembly GCA_964557825.1). GTDB lineage: Bacteria > Bacillota > Clostridia > Oscillospirales > Ruminococcaceae > CAG-115. Next base: position 6,655 of record CAZLBL010000075.1, on the reverse strand, counting down.
TTGTGCTGCGATGCCATTGTGCGCCTTGCGCAGAACGTAACGGACGGACTGCACGTAAACGAGAAGATAATAGAAAAAAGCGTGAACGAATATCTTCCCTTTATTGCAACCGAAAATCTTATGATGGAGGCTGTAAAGCGCGGCGGCGACCGTCAGCAGCTGCACGAAATAATCCGCCGCTGTTCTATGGAGGCTACGGCGCGAATGAAGAATGGCGAGGAATGCGACCTGCTTTCGCGGCTGGCGGAGGAAAAGGAGTTCGGGCTTTCCCGAGAGGAAATGAGCGGGCTGCTTATGCCCTCGCTGTACATTGGCAGATGTCCCGAGCAGGTTGCGGCGCTGCTTGACAAAATAAGACCGCTGATAAAGGACGCCGACGGCAAGTCTGCGGAGATAACTCTGTAAAGCGGCTGAAGCGCGGAGCTAATTTCGCGGTATGCGCGGCTAAGCGGATTATTTCCCCCGACTTGACATAGCGTAAAAAATAGTATAAAATATCAATATGGCACAACAGCGCCGCGAATACAGAATGTACAATTTTCGCGGCGCTTAACTAAGGCAACACCGCACAAAGATTGTGTGCGAGTTGCGCTGTCAGATTTTTCGTCAGATTGTACAAATTTGACGCAAGCAGGCTGGCGCCTGTCAAGGAAAATTTGTGCAATATGGCGGAAAAGATGCAAGCAAGGCGCGCGCAAAATTCAAAAGATGGTCTTTGTGCGGTGTTGCCCTAAATATATCCAAGGAGAATTACAATGAATATCTGGCATGATGTTGACCCCGCAAGGATTACACCGAATGACTTTCTCGCCGTTATCGAGATAGAAAAAGGCAGCAAGAAGAAATATGAGCTTGACAAGCAGACGGGACTGATTATTCTTGACCGTATTTTGTACACGTCAACGCATTATCCCGCAAACTATGGCTTTATTCCGCGCACCCTTGCTGATGACGGCGACCCGCTTGACGTGCTGCTGCTGTGCAACGAGCCGATAGACCCGCTTGTGCTGGTTCAGTGCTACCCCATCGGCGTTATCACCATGCTTGACAACGGCAAGAATGATGAGAAGATAATCGCAATCCCCTTTGAGGATCCGAATTACAACGCTTACCGTGGAATTGAGGCGCTGCCAAGCCATATCTTTGAGGAAATGCGCCATTTCTTCTCGGTTTACAAGCAGCTTGAGGGCAAATCCACCGCTGTAAACGAGGTTATGGGTCAGAAGGCTGCGGTTGAGGTTATCAAGCAGTGTATCCAGAATTACAACGATGTTTACGGAGAGGCTCACCCTTTTGAGGGAGAGCATACAACGGCTGCCCAAAAGTAACATAACAGGAGATGGCGATGAAACGAACTATATTTGCCATTGCTGCGGCAATTATGGCGCTTATGGCTTCCGCCTGCGCAGGCAAAGAGGAAAGCAGTGCTGATTCTGCCGCAGAGTATACAAGACCGTTTTCTGCCGAAAGCAAGCCGCAGACAACCACAGCGCCGCCCGCAGACAGTGCGGCGGAGTCGGAAGAAGCGCTATGCGATTTTGAGTACAGCGTTACGGACGGCAAGGTAACTATAAAAAGCTATCTCGGCAGCGGCGGCATGGTTGATGTTCCCGCAGAGCTTGACGGATATCCCGTTGCCGTTATAGGAAAGGGCGCGTTTGAGGATAGCGACATTACCGCCGTAAGGCTTCCCGCGGGTATAGAGCAGATAAAAAGCTGCGCTTTTAAGGACTGCTATGAGCTTTACAATATAAATCTGCCGGACGGCATTACATTTATCGGCGAAAGCGCATTTGAAAACTGCACCGACCTTGCGCGTGTAAAGCTGCCAAATTCTCTTAAAAACATTGAGGACGGCACCTTCCGCAGCTGCTTTTCGCTGCGGACGGCAGAATTTGGCGAAAATATCGGCGGCATTGGCTGCGAGGCTTTTTATGACTGCGACTCGCTTGCGCGCGTTTCTATTCCCGATTCGGTAAGGGAGATAGGCGACAGAGCCTTTGCGTATTGTGATGGTATCAAGGAAATAACGCTTGGCAGCGTTGAGGTGCTGCGCGAGGAAGCTTTTGAGGGCTGCGCTTCGCTTGGGGAAATACAGTTTCCGGACACGCTGCGTATTATTGAAAAGTATGCGTTTTCTGGCTGTACGGCGCTGACAGAAGTGACAGTTCCCGATAACGTGGATAATATGGACGGCGGGGTATTTATGGGCTGTACCGCCCTTAAAAGTGCCGTGATATCCGAAAGGCTGCTTGTGCTGCCGTATGAAACTTTCAGGGACTGCACCGCGCTTACAGGGATTGAGCTTTCGCCGCAGCTGGTTGCGGTGGGAGAGGCGGCTTTTCTCAACTGCCGCAGGCTTACCGATATAACCCTGCCGGAAGGAACGCTGAGAATAGGCGACAAGGCGTTTGACGAATGCGGGGCGCTTGATATCACACTGCCGTCAAGCATAGAGAAAATCGGCAGGTACGGCTTTCAGTACTGCGAAAGCCTTTCGGCGGCGGTATTCGGCGAGAATTTGCAGGAGCTTGGCGACTGCGCGTTCAGAGGTTGTTCTGCGCTGTCAACAGTGACGATGCCTGTGACCTCGATTACCGTGGGAAATGACGTGTTTGAGTCAACACCGTGGCTGGAAACGCAGAGGGCAGGCGGCGCGCTGATATACGGCAATATTCTTGCCGATTACATAGGGAACGGCGCGCATTATGATGTGCCATACGGCGTTTCTGCGATAGGCGAGCAGGCGTTTGCCAACTGCCACACGCTGCAATCGGTAACGCTGCCCGAAACGCTGCGGAAAATAGGTCACAGTGCGTTTTATGACTGCACGCAGCTTAAGTCCGTGGTTATTCCATCGGGCGTACAGGCGCTGGATTACTGCGTTTTTGCAAACTGCCCCGTGCTTACTTATGTTGAAATACAGGGGACTTTGAGCGAGTTTAACAAGACGGCGTTCAGCGGCTCAAAGAACGTTACTGTGGTATATCAGGGCGTAAGCTATGCCTACGACCGTCTGGGCAATCTTGCCGCAATGATAAACAGGTGAAATGATATGATACTTGCAAGTCAGTCGCCGCGCCGCCGTGAGCTTCTTTCGCTGATAACGCGGGATTTCAGGATAATTCCCGCAAAGGGCGAGGAACGGCTGCCCGACAATATAACTCCAAAAGAGGCGGTTTTATTGCTTTCCCGACAAAAAGCAACAGAAATATACTCAGAGTATAAAAACGAAATCATAATAGCGGCGGATACCGTTGTCGCGATAGACGGCAAAATTCTGGGCAAGCCCGCTGACGCCGAAGAAGCGGCGGCTATGCTGCACCTGCTTTCGGGCAGAACGCACAGCGTTTTTACGGGCGTGTGCATAATCTACGCTGACGGGGTGGAGAAAAGCTTTGCAGAGGAAACCACAGTGGAGTTCTGGCAGCTTTCGGAGCAGATGATTGCGGATTATGTAAAATCTGGCGAGCCTATGGATAAGGCGGGCGCGTATGGTATCCAAGACGCGGGCGCGCTGCTGGTGAAACGCATAAACGGCGATTATTACAATGTTATGGGGCTTCCTGTCGGAAGGTTGCTACGCGAAATCGGATAACTTTTTGCTATATTGTGAGATGATATTACAAAAAGTTGATTATTCCGACGGAATATCGCAAAATTAAATGCGCAAAAACAGGAAAAATTTCAAAAAGCTATTGCTTTTTTGAAAGTGTTATGGTATACTTTTAAGGTATGATATTTTACATTGGCGCGGACAGCTTCGCAGGCGGTGTGCTGCCGGTGTTATTGATATTACTTAAAAGGATAAGGAGAACATCTATGAACATTTTTGAGATAGTAAGCGCGATTGCGCTGATTATTGCGTGCGTATTCATTATTATTGTGGTGCTTGTAAAGGATACAAAATCCAATATGTCGCAGGCTATCAGCGGCGGCAGCTCGGACAACTTCTTCCAGAAGAACGTGGGTCGCACCAAGGAAGCAAGGCTTAACCGCACAACGGTTGTTGCAACGGTTGTATTCTTTGTGCTGGCGCTTGCGGTGAACATAATCAACGTACATTCCAAGCCCGCTGCCGACACGGAGAGCGGTTCTTCGGTGACAGAAAGCGTTTCTTCGGGCGCTGAGGGCGAAAGCGATATCACGGCTGACGACAACTCAAGCGTTGCAGGAGATGATGGTTCTTCGGTTGAGAGCGGAACTTCCACCGAGAGCGAAAGCGCGGCTGACAGCGCGGTTTCGGAGAGTGACAGCAGCGCGGCTGACGAAAGCGCAGCAGAATAAAATAAACGGACAGGCTTTCGGGTCTGTCCTTTTTGCTAAAAAGAGCACTGTACCCGCTGCAAGTGGCTGCAAACGCAGCTATACGGCGGTTTTGGGGTGCGGTTAAGGAAAAAGGCACGGCGGTTATCCGTGCGGGGAAAGGGGTATTTATGAATCCACTAAAGCAGAGTATCATTGCACAGCTTTATACAACGGGCGGCAAGGGGCTTACGGTAAAGCAGCTTGCTTCAAGGCTTGGGTATACCAAGAAAAGCATGAAAAAGCTTGACGCGGCGCTGAAAGAGATGAAGAACCACGGCGATATTACCATAAAAAAGGAAACGCTGTATCTTAGAAACGCGGGACAGTATTTTGAAGCGACTGTGTCGCGCGTAACGCCCAAATCGGGATTTCTTACGGCGGAGGAGTTTGCTGTGGAGTATTTTGTGCGCGGCAGGGATATGCTTGGCGCTATCCCCGGCGATGTAGTGCTGGCGCGCAAAATCGCCGACGCGGACGATTATAACCATTCCCCAACGGCGATTGTTATGGGGATAATCAGCGAAAGCGATATGCTGCTTACGGGCGTTATCGTTGCGGACAGGAATAAGCTTAAGGTGCTGCCCGACAGGCTTTGCGCAGAGCCGCTTGTTATAGCAAAGACGGGCAAGAACCTGCTTCATGTGGGGGATAAGGTGGTTTTTGCAATTAAAAAGCGCGGCGAGCGGCATTTTGACCACACCGTAAGCATTGTGGGCGGCTTTGGAAGCTGCGACAGCGCAAAGGCGGGTGCGGAAGCGTATATGCTTGCAAATGGGCTGCACACCGAGTTCCCCGAAAGCGTGCTGCTTGAAGCGGCAAAATACGATACGGACGAGCTTGACGAGGACGAGGTAAACCGCCGTCTTGACCTGCGCGGCGAGGCTATATTCACCATGGACGGCGCGGACACAAAGGACATTGACGACGCGGTAAGCATTGTGAAAACCGACAATTGCTACAAGCTTGGCGTGCATATTGCGGACGTTTCGCACTATGTAAGGAAAGGCTCGGCGCTGGACGAGGAGGCGTTTGAACGCGGAACTTCTATTTACTACGCCGACCAAGTGGTTCCCATGCTGCCAAAGGCGCTGTCCAACGGTATATGCTCGCTTAATCCGCAGGTGGACAGGCTGGCGTTTTCCTGCCTTATGGAGGTTGGTTTTGACGGAAAGCTGCTGTCCTACAAGTTCAGAAAATCCGTTATCAGAAGCCGCGTAAAGGGCGTTTATTCCGAGGTGAACGGCATACTTGCGGGAAACGCGGACGATGAAATAAAGGCAAAATATGCCGCTGTACTGGACGAAATTCCGCTTATGCGGGAGCTTGCGGCGGTGCTTCAGAAGAACCGCGAAAACCGCGGCGCGCCCGAAATAGACACGGTGGAAAGCAAGATAATCACCGATGAAAACGGCGTGTGCATTGACATAAAGCCGCGTGAGCGCGGAGAAGCCGAGCGGATTATAGAGGAATTTATGCTGATTGCGAATAACTCTGCGGCGGCGCTTGCGATGAAAGAAAAAATTCCGTTTGTTTACCGTATCCATGAAGCGCCGCCTGCCGAAAAGCTGCTTACGCTTGGCGATACGCTGACGGCGCTTGGGGTAAATCCGGAGGGAATTTCGGAAAGAAGCACGGCGGCAGACCTTGCGCGGGTGCTGAAAAACAATGCGGACAGCGAGAAAGCGCCTGTGATAAACCGTATAGTTCTGCGCACGATGATGAAAGCAAAATACAGCGAGGAGCCTGTGGGACACTACGGACTTGTAATGCCGGAATATACGCACTACACCTCGCCGATAAGGAGATATTCCGACCTTGCGATACACCGTATTCTGACGGACTATGTGTACGCACTGGAGCATGAACGGCTGTGCAAAAAATACGGCGCGTTTGCGCAAAGCGCGGCGCTTCAGGCATCAAATACGGAGCTTGCGGCGGTGAGGTGCGAGCGCGATTGCCAGCAGCTTTATATGGCGGAATATATGAAAAATCATATCGGAGAGGAATTTGACGGCATGATTTCGGGCGTAAGCGCGGGCGGAATTTATGTGCAGCTTCCGAATACCGTTGAGGGCATGGTTGGCGCTGCCGCGCTGCCCGATGGCGAGTACGAGGTTGAGCAGGGGGTAATTCTCACGGGCGCCTGCGATGGCAGCGTGTACACCGTTGGCGACAAGGTGCGTGTGAAGTGTGTAAACGTCAATGTAAACGGCGGATTTATTGATTTTGAGCTGGTATAATTCGGCAAAAACAAGAGGATAAAAAACGGCGGGAACACAAATTCCCGTCGTTTTTATAACTTAGGCAAGATGTCCCCCGCCTCTTAGGCGGCGGGTTACATTTACCA
>CAZLBL010000074.1:0-9346 GCA_964557825.1 uncultured Ruminococcus sp. | reverse complement strand
CGCCGAGTTGAACTTTGTTCAACGCTAGGCAGGGGGGACATCTTGCCTAAGTTATCATAAGATTAAGCAGCATAAGCGCCTTTCGCGCCGCCTGCGCTCTTATATCATCTCTTTGTGATGGCGCACCGTCAAGCGGCTTGTCAAACACAAAGCGTTTTGAATACACCCCGCTTTTTGAGCATATGGCTATGCACACCTCGCCTACGGGGTGCTGCGCTGTGCCGCCCGAAGGGCCCGCAACCCCTGTTGTGGAAACGCCGTAATCCGCGTCCGCAAGGCGCATTGCGCCGATTGCCATTTCCTCTGCGCACTGCGTGCTGTACTCGCTGAAGCTGTCAAGCGTTTTTTGGCTTACGCCTAGGATTTTCTGCTTTATGCGGTTTGAATAGCTGCAAACGCCAAGTTCTATAACCGCGCTGCTGCCGGATACCGCCGTTATCGCTGCGGAAATCATTCCGCCGGTGCAGCTTTCCGCCGTTGCTATTTTAACGCCGCGCTGCGACCATTTATCTACTATGTACCGCGCCGTTTGCGCGATATCAGCTTCGGCGCGGCTGTAATCAAGCCTGTAATCCTCCATATCAGAAAAGGTCTATGGTGCGCTCGCCACAGCGGAAACGCTTTATCTCGGTTTCGGCAACCGCCTTTTCAATCATGCTGTCAAAATCGTAGGAGGCTTCCGCCGCCTTTACGTCCTGAAGGCGCGGCTTGGTTCTGGGGTGCTTCGGCGAAAATACCGTGCAGCAGTCCTCATACGGCAGAACCGAGGTATCATAGGTTTCAATCTTTCTGGAAATCTCAATAATCTCCTTTTTATCCATGCCTATAACGGGACGGAATACGGGATACTCCGCAGCCTCGTTTGTGCAGTACAGCGCGGTAAGCGTCTGACTTGCAACCTGCGCAACGCTTTCGCCCGTGATTATTGCGCCATAGCCCTCGCGGCCGCAGATTTTGTTTGCAATCTTCACCATAATTCTTCTCATAAGCACGGTGAAATACTCCTCGGGGCAGTTGTCGCGCAGCGCTTCCTGTATCTCGGTAAACGGAACACAGAAAAATCTGATATCCCCGCAGTAGTCGGTCATTTTCTCGGCAAGCGCTTCAACCTTCATTCTCGCCCTTTCGGAGGTGTAGGGCGGGCTGACGTAGTGTATGCAGTCCACAATAAGACCGCGCTTTGCCATCATATATCCCGCAACGGGACTGTCTATGCCGCCCGAAAGCATAAGCAGCGCCTTGCCGCTGCTGCCAACGGGCATTCCGCCCGCGCCGATAATGCGCTGCGCGGAGAGATACGCGCCGTTGTCGCGTATTTCAAGGCGAACCGTAACCTCGGGATTATGAACGTCCACCGTCAGGTGCGGAAACGCCTCAAGCACAACGCCGCCAAGCTCCTGCTGGATTTCGGGGGTCTGCATGGGGAATTTCTTGTCCGAGCGCTTTGCTTCAACCTTAAAGGTTTTAGCGCACTCAAGCGCTTCGCGGAGATATTCCTCCGCGCCTGCGGCAACCGCGGAAAAATCCTTGGGAAACACCGCGCAGCGCTGTATCGCGCCTATGCCGAATATGTAGCTCAGCTTTTTTACAACAATGTCTATATCCGCGTCAAATTCCGGGGTGATATACACCGTGGACTGCTTGCGGAAATACGAAAACTCGCCCAGAGCCTTAAGACGGCGCTTTATATTTTTTACAAGAATATCCTCAAAGGTGGATTTGTTAAGTCCCTTTAAGGCTATTTCGCCGTATTTTACCATTACTATTTCGTTCATTTATCGTCTGACCCTTTCAATTGCTTTTTCTATATTGTCCGCAAGAATATCAAGCTCCTGTGCGGTCGTATCGGCGCACATACTCACGCGGATTGTGCTGTCAGCCTCGCTGTCGGGTATGCCGAAGGCGGCAAGCACGCCGCTTGTTTTGCCCTTGGAGCAGGCAGAGCCGCTGGAAACATAAATCTCGCTTTCCTCAAGCGTGTGCAGCATAATCTCACTGCGCACGCCCTTTATGCTGAAGCTTACGATATTGGGAACGCAGCGCCCGTCCGAGTTAAGCTTAACCCCCTCCATAGCGGAAAGCCTTGCCGCCAGGTGTGCTTTAAGCGCGGAGAATTTTTCGCTGTCGCCGCGATAGGACTTCACCGCCGCCGCAAGACCCGCGATAAGCTCCACAGGCTCTGTGCCGCTGCGCAGCTTTTTCTGCTGACCGCCGCCCAGCAGCAGCGGAGCAAGCCGCACGCCATTTCTTACAAACAGCGCGCCTATGCCCTTGGGACCGTGTATCTTGTGTCCCGATATGCTTATAAGGTCGCCGTCCAGCGGGACTTTAAGAAATCCCTGCACGGCGTCTATATGTACTATTGTTTTTTCGTTTTTGCGCTTGATTAGCCGGTACAGCCTTTTTACGTCTATGGCAAAGCCTGTTTCGTTGTTTACCGCCATACAGCTTACAAGCACGGTTTTTTCATCTACCGCGTCTGCAATTGCCTGCTCAAAATCGGCATAATCCTTGGGAGCAAGGCGCTCAACGCGCATTCCGTCCTGCTCAAGCTTTGCTATCGGGTTTGCAACGGCGGGGTGCTCTATCGCGGTGGTGACTATTTTGTCGCCGTTTCTGCGGTAGGTGCTGCAAGCGCCGAAAATGGCGGTGTTGTTGCTTTCGGTAGCGCCCGATGTGAAATATATATCCCCTTTGGGGAATTTTTCGCCAAGCGTTCTGCGCGCGGAATTTATCACCTTTTCGGCTTCAACGCCCAGATGGTGAAGCGAGCTTGCATTGCCAAAGCAGCTGCGCATTGTATCGGTAACAGCAGCCACAGCCTCTGCACAAGGCTTTGTGGTTGCGGCATTGTCGAGATATATCATTGTGTTCTCCGTTTTGTTGTAGTGTTGCCCATAATCATTCTATTATAGTATAGCACATTTCCCTTGATTTGAACAGTGTTTTTTGAAATTTTTTATGCCGTTTTCATAGAGGTTACAAATCGGTTACAATCGGTTACAAAACAGTAACAAAATCAACGGAAATGTTACTGAATTATTACAGTTTTTATTGATTTGGTTACAGTTTTGTCATAATTATTGATTTTTTCGGCGCGTGGTGCTAAAATGAAGTTGGAAAGAAAAAAGAAATAAAAGTAATCCTCCAAAAATTCCTACAACGCCTCTGACGAAAGTCGGGGGCGTTTTAGGTTTTTAATGGCAATAAAGCGTCATCTGCGCTGACGGTCTTGGTCGTCTGATAACAAAACCAAATATCAAGCAATTTGGTTGCAGTATCGGCTTTCACAACCGTTGGTAGAATTTTCGGCTTTTCACAAACCAAAACTTTACCTTTGGTTGATATTTAGCATTTACATCAACCAACTCTTGTGATATACTGTATACAAATCAACCGAAAGGAGAATTGCAATGGCGGCAACGGTATTTTCGGCGCAGCTTCAGTCGCTCCGCAAGGAAAATGGCACAACGCAGGAACAGCTTGCGCAGCACCTTGGCGTAAGTCCGCAGGCGGTATCAAAATGGGAAAACGGCAGCTATCCCGATGGCGACCTGCTGCCCAAAATCGCGGATTTTTTCGGGGTAAGCATTGATTACCTCTACGGCAGAGGCAAGGAGGAGGTTTCGCTTGAACAGCGCATTGTTGACGAAATCCATGCGCTTGAAATAAACAACCCCAATTTCCACAAGGATTGTATCGACAAAATGCTGAACATAATCTGGGCAATGCAGCTTGCCACATGGCACGACAACAGGTATTGGTACGATATCCCCGACATAGATGAAAATTCCTGCGTAACTGCGTCCTCGCTTACAAGCAACGAGGGATTTACATTTATGAGATTAAATAAGGACTTGCGGTTCTATTTCCTTGCCAAAACGCCCGAAAACGGCTATGAACCTTTGGTTTCCAAGGCGGACGAATTGGCGGAGCTGTTCTCGTTCCTTGGCGATAAAACCAACTTCAAGATACTGCTGTTCATGCTGTCGCTGGCGAATGATGAATTTGTAAAAGCTTCAACAGTGGCGGAAGCGCTGCAAATCCCCGTGGAAAAGGCGCAGCAGTCGCTTGATAAGTTAAACAAATTCGGCTCAAAATTCAGCAAATCATTCCCTGCAAGCAAGATACTGGGCGAGCAGCTTAAGTGCGAAAAATGCTACGGAAAAGAGGGTTTTCGCACAGCGCTGTTTATGTCGCTGCTGATAGTTGCCGAGGCTGTTGTAAATCAGCCGGACGGATATAATTTACAGGTGGCAAACGGCTCGGACTGGATAAAGCGCGAAAAGCTGGATTTCATCAAAAAGAATGACTGAGAGGCGGTAATTATGAAAAAGGAAAAGAAAGACAAAGAAAAGCAGAACCCTTATCACAAGGAATACGGGCTTTTCAGCAATCTGCGGTACATACTAAGGGTAATGCGGCAGTACAGCGGGAAGATAATTTTCCTGCTGATTATCGGAGTAATCTGCGCGCCGATAATGCAGTTTTTGTGGACGTTTATCTCAAAATATGTCATCGACCTTATCACAGGCGAAGCGGACGTAAAGTCGCTGATTATCCTTATGGCAATGTTTGCGGTAATACAAGCGGTTTCTACCATGCTGAATACCTATTATTACAGCGAAAAATTTTATAACCTTATCGGCGCAAGGTTCAAGATGATAAGAGAGAAGAATGCAAGGGTTATGTCGATGGAGTTTTCAAAGCTTGAAGACCCCGATATTATGGACTGCTACCAGAAAGCAAACAATGCCTGCGGCGGCAATAATAACGGCGTTGAGGGCATGATGCACGCAATCCTTAATCTGCTGTGCTGTGCGGCGGTGGTTATTGTCGGCATGGCTATCCTCGGCTCTATGAATGTTTTTGTAACTATCGGCTTAACCGCCTGCGCGGTGCTTAGCGCTTTTGTGGGCAATCTTACAAGCAAGCGTGCGAAGAAAAGGGTGTGGGACCCGCTTGCGCTGTGGTGGAGAAAAGACAACTACATGAACTATACCACGACAGATTTTTCAGCGGCAAAGGATATACGAATGTTCGGACTTAAGGACTGGCTTACCGACAAAATCCGCCGGCTTAAAAAGGAACGCTATGCCGCACAGAAAAAGAATACCTCCATGTGGCTGAAAACACGTCTTTTCAACACTTTTATAAATGCTGCTGCCCTTAGCGGAGTGTGTGCGTGGCTGATTTATTCGGCGGCAAACGGCGGCATTACGGTGGGCGAGTTCAGCCTTTATCTCGGCTCGTCCATGACCTATTTTGAGTATGTCGGACAGCTTTTGGGCAATGTAACAAACATACTTGAAAGAAGCCGTGAGGTTGACGATTTCCGCAGCTTTATGGATATCGAAACGGACGACAACAGCGGCGAGGAAGTTCCTGCATACGAGGCTTGGGAATTTGAGTTCAGAAACGTTTCGTTCAAATATCCCCGCGCAGAAAAATACGCGCTGAAAAACCTCAATCTGACAATAAAGGCAGGAGAACGCCTTGCCGTTGTGGGACTTAACGGCGCAGGCAAAACCACCATGATTAAGCTGCTTCTGCGGCTTTACGAGCCGACAGAGGGCGAAATTCTGCTTAACGGAATCAGCGTAAACAAATACAGCCGCAAAAGCTATTTTGCCGTTTTTGCGCCTGTTTTTCAGACCGTAAATTTGTTTGCATTCCCTCTTGCGGAAAACATCAGCATGAAAGCTCCAAGCGATACCGACCGCGATTTTGCGGAAAAATGCGCCCGTGACGCAGGTCTTGGTGAGCGGATAAAGGAGCTTCCAAACGGAATTGACACGGAAATTCTGAAGGTAATCTACGATGACGGAACAGATTTTTCGGGCGGCGAAAGGCAGAAGCTGGCACTTGCGAGAGCCTTGTACAAAAACGCGCCCGTGGTAATTCTTGACGAGCCGACAGCCGCCCTTGACGCACTTGCGGAAAGCAGGCTGTACAACGATTTTGACAAGCTTATCGGCGGCAAAACGGCGGTGTATATTTCGCACAGGCTTAGTTCAACCCAGTTCTGCTCCGCTGTTGCGATGTTCAGGGACGGCGAGATGGTGGAATACGGCACGCACGAACAGCTTATAAAGCAAAACGGCAGCTATGCCGAGATGTTCCGCGTACAGGCGCAGTATTATGTTGACAATCCCGAGGAGGTGGGCGCAGATGTTTGAAAATGAAAAAAACAGCAAAAAGGAAAAGATAACCCTGCCTACGCTGAAATTCATGCTGAAAATGGCGGCAAAGCTGCGTCCCTCGGCGTTTGTGCTTTATGCGGCAAGGTTTGTGGGAGAGCTTATCGACAAGGCAAGCACTATCTTAATCCCGAAATATCTTATTGACGAAATCGCGCTGATAATAAGCGGTGCGGAGCTTGAACAGCACCTGAGGCTTGCGGCGATATATGCGGCGGTTTATGCGGGGGCATACCTGCTGTCGTGGACCATTACGGGCATCGCGGAGCAGCTAAAGGATAACGCAAGGGAATACCTTGACGAGCAGTTTCAGATTATGCTGTCCCGGCAGGCAATGGGCATGGATTTTGAGCATACCGAAGACCCCGATGTGCTTGACTGCATGAACAAGGCAAAGGAGGGCATAAGCTGGTACAGCGGCGGCTGTATCGGCATACTTGACGAGGCATATAAAATTGTATCAAACATTGCGGTGTTTATAGGCGTGGTGGCGATAATTGTGTTTACCTGTCCGCTGCTTCTGCCGATACAGCTTATCTCGCTTGCGGTTATGACGATATTCAACTGCAAAAACAACAAAATCGAAATTGAGGATTTTGCAAAGCTTGCAAAGTACAACCGTGTTTTCGGGTATGTAATGTATACCATTGCGGATTTTCAATTCGGAAAGGAAATCCGCCTTTACGACAGCGCAGATATGATGCATGAAAAGAGCAAGGTGTATTCCGGTGAGATGATTGACGTATGGGGAAGCCAGAGCCGAAAAACGCGCAAAAACAGCTGGGTTGTGGACGCTGTTAATGCGCTGCGTGACGGCTTAAGCTATTTCTATATCGGCTGGCTTGCGGTTACCAAGGTCATTTCCGTGGGTGATTTTTCGATGTGCGTAAGCTCTGCTTCAACGCTTTATTGGTCGCTTGCGAATACGGTCACCGCCGTGCAGCAGATAATAAAGCAGTGCGGCTATGCTCACAGCTTTGTGCTGTTTATGGATTACCCAAACGCTATGCCAAAGGGAACAAAAGCAATTTCGGGCGAAAAGCACACGATAGAGTTCAAGAACGTAAGCTTCAGATATCCGCGCAGCGAGCGGTACATTCTTCGCAATATCAACCTCACTATAAATCAGGGAGAGCATCTTTCTGTTGTGGGACTTAACGGTGCAGGAAAGACAACATTCATCAAGCTTATTTGCAGGCTTTACGATGTAACCGAGGGCGAAATTCTTCTTGACGGAGTTAATATAAAGGAATATTCCGATGAGGAATACCGCCGCATTTTCGCCGTGGTATTTCAGGACTTTCAGCTTTTCGCGTTCAGCCTGCGCGATAACATAACCCTTGGCGGTGAAAGCGATGACGCGGAAATTGAGCGTGTGCTGAAACTTTCGGGCTTTTATGAGGACGCGCAGAAGCTTGAAAACGGACTTGACACCATGCTTTACAAATCCTTTGACGAAAATGGCACGGAGCTTTCGGGCGGACAGGCGCAGAAAACGGCAATCAGCCGCGCGCTTTACAGAAACGCGTCCATAGTAATTCTTGACGAGCCGACAGCCGCCCTTGACCCTATTGCAGAGTATGATATCTACCGCCGCTTTGACAGCCTTGTCGGCAGAAAAACCGCAATTTACATCTCGCACAGGCTGTCAAGCTGCCGCTTCTGCGACAAAATCGCGGTGTTTGCAAACGATACTATTTCCGAGTACGGCACGCATGACGAGCTGGTTGAAATCAAGGACGGAATTTACTCCGAGATGTTTGCGGCACAGGCGCAGTATTATGTTGATACAGCCGTTTAGCGGTGACTTTTCTGAAACAAGCGCGAAGCTCCCGTTGATAACATCGCGGGAGCTTTGTGTTTGGAGAATTTTCGGGAAACCTATCGGAAGATTACTTGATTACTTTCTCTTTCTGCCGACAACAAGCGCCACTGTGGAAACCGCAGCTGCCGCGGCTGCTGCCGCAGCGCCATTAACACCTGTATCGGGATTTACTTTGTTATCTTCTGCGGTGGGTTCGCCTGCCGTATTATCGGTATCCTCATAGGAAGAACCATCGGCAGGGGCAACCTCAAAGGTAATTTCAAACGACTTTATTGTACCCTCGTCAGATAAATCAATAAAGCTGTCGCCCCAATAGTTTACATAGCATACTTCAAACTTGCCGCTTTCGTTAGTGGTTGCATAGCCATCGGCAGGTGTGTATTCGTTTCCGTTGACCTTTACGGATATGGTGTTTATGATAATGTCCTTCGGCAGATTGCTGTCCTCAAAGCTTTCGTTTGTTTCAAAATCGTAGTCTTTGAGATAGAATGAGCCTATCATATCCACGGGTACGGAAAGTCCGTCGATTGAAACGGTATATGTGCCGTAATGGTCTACAACAACAGGCTCGGTGGTTTTCTTCTGCCACTCTGTCATCTCAAAGAGATAGCCCGCAACATTTGCCGAGCCATCAAGCTCCGCCGCAGACGCAGCGCCGCCGACAGCCGACAGCATTGCCGCTGCCGCCGAAATTGCAATGATTTTGGAAAGTGCTTTCATAATAATATCCTCCTCGTATTTTTTGTCGGACGCACCCTTTGGGCGCGTCCGCCTTTGCAAACTTATGTGTAGTCGTCAAGAACCGCGTCAATAACGCTCTTGTATTCGTCCTTGAACTGCGTCCATGTTTTCTGATCCTCACCCTGCTCAAATGCAAGATTTGTAAGCATTCCGTCAATAACCTTGAATATTCTGTGGAAATAGCTTGAGTTTTTATACCCCACGCGGATTGCTATTTCAGCAACGGAAAGCGTCGTATTTTTCAGCAGGAAAGCCGCGTGGTTAAGGCGCTTTATCTACACAAGCTCGGTAAAATTGCTGCCCGTGCGCTTTTTAATTTCGCGGCTTAGCCAGTAGACGTCATAGTGAAGCTGCGCGGCAAGGTCGGTAAGCTCTCCGCTACTCGCAGACGCAGACCTGGTTATCGCAAGGGGTCGGCTCACAAGGTGTTTGAAAATATTCTCAAACGGCAGTTTACTGTCCCTTTGCCTGACAAATTCTGGTGTACTGATTTTACTTACATACATTTATCAGACGGCAGTATGCGCTATAACTTAGGCAAGATGTCCCCCTGCCTAGCGTTGAACAAAGTTCAACTCGG
>CAZLBL010000073.1:0-9359 GCA_964557825.1 uncultured Ruminococcus sp. | reverse complement strand
TCGCGTGCTGTACGATTTAACGCCCAAGCCTGTGGGTACTATTGAGTGGGAATAAAATAATCAATCCCGAAAACCTTGAAACAATGAGGTTTTCGGGATTTTCTTATCTTTTGATAGAATCCAAAGCATATGTCAGAAGTATCTTTGCGTTACTTTCGCAGAAAGTAACAAAGGCAATGTTGCCCCGACCGGAACAAAAGATAACATAGAGCTTTTGTTCAGCAGCCTATCGAAACAGCATATGAACGCCTATTCAGCGCTGCCCCCATATCCCCTGCCCTGTGTGCAGAACAAAAAAACTCCGCTGAACCTATGTACAACAGGTTCAGCGGAGTTTTGGCGGAGAATGAGAGATTTGAACTCTCGCGCCGGTTACCCGACCTACTCCCTTAGCAGGGGAGCCCCTTCACCACTTGGGTAATTCTCCAAATGCCGATAAACAATATCTAAACTACGCATATTATTATACCACAAGCAGCACGCTTTGTCAAGCACTTTTTGCAAAATTCTTTAGCAATACCGCACAAAGATTGTGTGCGGATTGCGGAGTCAGATTTTTCGTCAGATTGTACAATGAGGGCGACGCAAGGCTGATGCCTTGCTAGGACGAATTGTGCAATATGACGGAAAAGATGCAAGCAAGACGTGTGCAAAGCCGTTAGGCGGTCTTTGTGCGGTGTTGCCTTTAGTATTGCGGGAAAATATTCAGCGCCGCGCTTTGCCGAAAAACCCGAAGGTCATCAAATACGCGCGGCGCCTGCCGATATATTGCCCAATTATCAGCGCCTGTTAAGCTGCAAATAATCTTCAAGAATACGCTCTGCCGCTTCGGGAAGAGCCTGCTGCGCGTCGCCGCAAAGCTCCGCAAACACAAAGCAATGCTCGTCTGCCGACATTTCCGATGGCTTGCCTGTGCAGTTCACATAAATCAACACTGCCGCACCGCCCAGACGCTCGCCCGCCGCCTGCGCAGCCGCAATAATGCTTTCACTGATAACGGGGGTTATCATAATCAGCGCGGCAGGCTCGGTGCTTATATATTTTGCGATAAGCGCCGCAAAATCCTCTGTCTGCGGCTTTATGGGAAGCACGGAAATCATATCATAAAACCTGTCAAAGCCGGCGCTGTTAGTAATCCCGATTGAACCTGCCTCAGCCGTACCCGTATCCACAACGGTCTTTACGCCGCCGTCCGAAAGCGACATTGCAACAGCTACCGCAGCTTCAGCCACCGCGTCCGACTGGCGCAGAACCGTCCCCGCCGAACCCGCCGCATAGCTGAAATTGCACAGCACCGCAGTTCGGCAGTCGTTATCTGCGTCATATTGCTTTACCATAAGCTCGTCAAGCTTTGCGGTAAGCTTCCAGTGTATCATCTGAAAAATATCGCCCATTGCGTATTCGCGCGCATGGGAAAATTCGTTTATATCTCCCGATTGATTTTGTCTTACAGCCGCGCCGCGCTCACCGCAGAAAATCTCCCCAAGTCCGTCAACAGATATCTTGCGCGGAAGAAAAACAAGCTGCATTACGCCATCTGCTCTGCGTGAAAATCGGATAATCCGCAGCGGGTCGTAGACCGTAACCCGCGTAAGCTTTGCCGCAAACGAGCCGCGGTATTTATGCATACACGGAACAAAAATCCTCATCTTTTTAAGCGGTGCAACGCAGGCAAATACCTGTTTTTTCATAAAAAGACCCGTGTCACAGTCGGGCAGCAGACATTCAAGCTGCACAGGGGCGTATGGGAAAATAAAGTTATTGTGCAGGAAAACCGGAATTTCAAACGCTTCGTTTTTCTCATGCACAGCTCTTGTTTCGGCAAATCCTGTGCGCAGTGTGTACAAGCTTATCAGCGCAATCACCGCCGCCACGGCGGGATAAATCACCGCCGCGCTTAGCAGCAGCGCGGAAAGACGGCTTTGATACAGCGCCGAAAACAGTATGCACGCTATCAGGTACAGCAGGTAAAAAATTCTGTTTTTACTCATATTCTGCCCGCTTTACCGACTTTTCACCGGCGCGGGAACAGAAGCCAGCACATCACGCAAAACTTCCTCAACCGTCTGCTTTTTCATGCGGATTTCCTGCCGCAGCGCAATTCTGTGCGAGAACACAGGCTGTATCAGCCGCACAATATCCTCTGGCACAACGTAATCCCTGCCGCATATAAAGGCATATGCCCTGCTTGCGTTCATCAGCGCAATGGACGCGCGGGGACTTGCCCCAAGCTGCACCGCAGGGTGCGTTCTTGTTGCGGCAGCAAGGCGCGCAACATACTGACACAGGCTTTCCGCGAAAATAACCTGTTTTACCTCGTCAATGCAGTTGGAAAGCTGTTCCGCTGTCATAACAGCTTGTATCTCGTCTGCGGGATTGCCGTACAGCCTGTCCTGCATAATTTCAGCTTCCTGCTCAACCGTGGGATAGCCCATGCTTATTCTCATCTGAAAACGGTCAAGCTGCGCCTCGGGCAGAGGGAAAGTTCCCACATAGCCTTGGGAGTTCTGCGTTGCTATTACAATAAACGGAGATGGCAGCGGGCGCACAACGCCATCAACCGTAACGCGCTTTTCCTCCATCGCTTCCAGCAGTGCGGACTGCGTTTTGGGCGAGGTGCGGTTGATTTCGTCCGCAAGCAGGATATTTGTCATAACAAGACCGGAGCGGTATTCAAAACGGTTTTCGTCCTTGTTATACATGGTGAAGCCCGTGATATCCGAAGCCATTACATCGGGCGTAAACTGCGCCCTGCGGAACGAAAGCCCCGTTGCCTTGCCAAGCGCCATTGCAAGCGTTGTCTTGCCGACACCCGGAACGTCCTCTATAAGTATATGTCCCTCGGACAGCAGCGCGGTAAGCAGCATAACAACCGCCTCCTGCTTTCCTCTTATAGCCTTTGAAATCTCCCCCGCAAGCAGCGAAACAAGCTGCTGATTTTTCTGCATATAGCTTTACCATTCCTTTTTATTTAATTTACTGCCGCGCAGGGTGCGCTGTGCCATTCACGGCAGTCTGCACGCCGCGCATTCCTGTCAATATTGCTTTGCCGCTTAATCCCCTGCGGCTTCTTCTGCGGATAAAGCGTAACAATCCGCAAAGATGGAATGAATTTCCGCGCCAAGCTCCGCCGCGTTAAGCTCAACCTTTGGCTTGTTGGAAAGCGCAGCCACCGTAAGGCTGTCGCTGTAAACCGCCATAAACGCATTGAAGCAGTCGGTATTGCCCGTGTGATAATACACATTTTCGCCTATTCTCATGCCGTAGCCGTAGCCCTCGTTCTCGGTAAGCATTTCGGCAAGCAAGTTCTCGCCTATCACATCGCCGCCGAACAGATGTCTTATCCACTGATAGATATCGTAAACCCCCGCATTCACCGAGCCGCAGCCAAGCGAGGTACTCAGCGCCATGGATTCCGTAGTGCCGTCCTCATAATAGCCGCGCGCCGTGGTATCGCGGAAGCTGTTGTTTGCCGTAAGCATATCGCATTTGTCAAATATTTCGCGCCCGATATAGTCCTGAAAGCTGTCGCCCGTCACCTGCTCGATAATCAGACCAAGCAGGTAATAATTGGTGTTGCAGTAGGAAAAACAACTGTCAACGCTATAACAAAGCGGCGCGTCGTTGATATAATCCAGCACAAAATCGCGCGGCAGGGCTTCGGCGTTTACATCGTCCGTATCAGCCTTGGCGGTGTATTCCTCGATAAAATCCTCAGGGAAAAACTGCGCGGGCGAGTTTATAAAATCCATCAGACCCGACCTCATCTGAAGCAGGTTTTTTATCGTGATATTCTTTCCGTGCGCAAACTGCGGAAAATACTTATCAAGCGTATCATCAAGACTTAACGCGCCGTTCTCCGCAAGATGCAGGATTGCGGCGGCGGTCATCTGCTTTGATACCGAGCCTACCTCAAAGGTATCGCGCGCGGTACACAGTCTGCCCGTTTTCTCGTCCGCATAGCCGTAACCCTTGGCAAGAATTATTTCGTCCTGCCACGCCACAAGCACTGCCCCTTGATAGCCGCAGTTTTCGGCATATTCGTCAACCGCCGCGATAAATTTACGGTATGCAAGGTTCTGCACAAGCTGCTTGTCATAGCTGCAGAAAAGTTCAGGCTCGGAGGCTTCCTCGCTCTCCTGCTCCTCCGGCTCGGCTGCTGAGAAAAATCCCGCCTCACCCGACTGCACAACGGCGGGAGCGGCGGCTTCAGCCGTTTCCTGCACCGTAATTTCCGCAGGCTCTCCCGAAGCGCAGCCCGCAAGCAGCGCACAGCACACCAATATAGCAATTGCCTTTTTCATTTCCACCTCAAAATATCGCCCTATGCCAAGAAAACGCCGCTGCGGCACTGCCCCGAAGATTCTGCCGCTCAGGCATTACCCGCGGGAGAGCCTGCCCGACTGCTTTCAGCCTTACTCTGCTTAGCCGCATTGCGCACATCGCTGATTACGTTAAGAAACAGGTTCTGGATAACGCGGTTGAAATCTATACTGATTTCAAGCACCCTGCTTTCAACCGCGAAGCCGCCCGCCATGGATTTATGCCCGCCGCCGCTTCCTACATCTGACAGCGCCCTAAGCACGATTTTACCCGCGTCAAGCTCGTCCAGCTCGGAGCGCACAGAGAACTTGAAGCCGTTCTCCCTGCGGGAATATACAACGCAGAAATTAACCACGTCAAGATTTAATATAAAGTCTGAAACGGTAGCCACAAAGGCGTCCGCGCAATCAAAATTGAGAAACGCAAACGCAACGCCGTTATAGATATCAATGTTTTTCATGGAGTCCACAAACGCTTCCAGCTCGTCATACTGGATAACGCCCGATTGAAAATGCCGTATCTGCGCGCTGTTAGCCTTTGGGAAAAGATATTTATAGATATCCACATCAAGCTCTGTAACGCCGCGCGTAAAGTCCTTTGTATCCATCTTAAGGCCGTAAAGCAGCGCTGTTGCAACGTCCTGCGGCATATCTATATTATAAACGCGGTAATAATCCGCTATAATAGTGGCGCAGCTGCCCACAATGCGGATATCCTTGTACTTGTAGCAGTCCGTATCGTTGAATACGGGGTGGTGGTCTATGCAGGCAACCTCGTTGCCCACAAGGTCAAGAATATTGGCATTGCCTTTCTGTGAATCCACGGTGATGATATAATCCTCCGCGTCCATGTCCTTAAGGTCGTCATCGGTGGTCATGGAAATACCAAACTCCGCCACCATATTTGCGGTGGCGGTGCGCTCTACATTTCCGTGGTGGCATATCGTTGTGTGGATATTGAATTTTGCCAGAAGCACCTGCAACCCGAACGCGCTGGCAATTGCGTCAGGGTCGGGGAAGTTATGCGTCTGGATAAAAACACGATGTCCCTTAAGCAGGGTGATAAGTTCACTTAATTTCGGCGGCATTGAAAAAACTCCTTACCTGCAATGTACAGCGCCGACATTGCACTTTTTTGACCACGCAGCACACGCGCAGCTTTTCATGATAATACCATTTTTATTATAGCACAAACCGCGCCGATAATCAATAGCCAAAATAAATAATTTCATCAGGATAAATACCTTTACCGGCGAAATTTTCTGCCCTGCCATGTTGAAAGCTGCGCCATGCGCTTGTCAATTCCGCCAAGCACGGAGATTTTATCCGCGCTCCACATCGGGGCAAGCAGCGTTTTTTTGTCGCCGTCGCCGGTTATGCGTTCGATAACCGTTTCGGGTGGAAGAAGCTCCAGCTGCCTTATCACGATGTCAATATATTCAGCCTTTTCAAGCGGAGTATAGCCACCCTGTCTGTAAAGCTGCGCAAGGCGCGTTCCTTCTATAACGTGCATAAGGTGGATTTTTACCCCGTCCGGCTTAAGCTGCCCAAGCTGCCGCGCCGTTTCGGTCATCATCTCGGCGGTTTCGCATGGAAGTCCGTTGATTATATGCACGCACACACGAAGCCCCGCCTGCCTTACAAGCTGATAGCCGCGCAGAAATTCGGCATAGCTGTGGCAGCGGTTGATTATATCGGCGGTGCTGTCATGGACGGTCTGAAGTCCCAGTTCCACAGTAACAGGAACGGGAAGCGCGCAAAGCAGCCGCACACGCTGCTCATCAATGCAGTCGGCGCGCGTTGCTGCTGAAATTCCCTGCGCGCCCGCCGCGACAGCCTCGTTATACAGCGCCTTAAGCCGCTCAACCGGGGCATAGGTATTTGTATGCGACTGGAAATACGCTATAATGCGCGCGTTGGGATATTTTGCAAGAATACGCTCACGCTCGGCGGCAAACTGCTCTCCCACCGAAAGCGAGGGTGCAGTAAAATATCCGCTGCCCCCGCTGCAGTAAATGCAGCCGCCGCTTCCCCTGCTGCCGTCTATATTGGGACAGGTCAAGCCTGCGTCAATCGCCGCCTTGCATACGCGCCCGCCATAGGTGTGCCTGTTGTGATAGCTGAGCGTGTGATAGCGCTTGTTGTCGTCCGAGTAGATAAAGTCCATCACTTGCCGCCGTAAAAATAATCCACAATGGAAGCGGCAAAGCACTTAACCTCTGCCCTATCAGCAATCTCCCACAGGCGCGAGGTGCAGCAAACAGTGCCGTTATCGCGATAAAGCAGCGCAAGCCTTTTGTGCCGCTGCGGATTGTCAATTACCCAGACATCGGGAGATATTTCCGTGCCGTCAAGGTCGGCGCAGTGGCTGTGGGATATAATGGCGTACCACGGCGGCGTTGTATGGCTGTCGGTTTCAAATCCGCTTAGCAGCGGGGAATTTTTGTCGATATAAAGTCCAAGCGTGCCGGTCGGGACAGGCTTTCCCATGCTTTCCGATATGCTTCTGAACATTCCGTAGCACCAGAAATCCGTGCAATACTCGCCTGCAAGGCTGTTTTCATCGGGCAGCGGAATATACAGCGTATACGGATTTGCCGCCGCTGCGGGGTCATGCGTTATTTCAACGCGCCTGCCGCCGTATTCTATGGCGGCTTCGGTTATTTTCACGTCAAGCTGCGGGAAGATGTACAGCGCGTAGCTGTTTGAAATATCAGTTCCGTCTATCCATAGCTTCAGCACAGCCTTACACGGCTTTTCTGTATTTACGGCAAAGGAGATGCTTTTATAAAGCGAAATTCTTCCCCTGCGTGAGTGAAGCGCACTTTTTCCGCCTGCGATAGCTTTTCCATCAGCTTCCACACTCCATGAAACGCATTGGCAGTCAAAATCGGGGCGTGTTGAGGAAATCTGTATTCCGCTGACTATTTCCTCGCCCGAAGCGCAGACATACTTCCCAAGAACCGCAAGCACAACCGTATCGGAGCAGAAGCTGCGCCACTGTGCGGCTGTGATGTGTCCCTTGTTTTCAAGAAAGGCGTTGAGTATTCCCACAGTGGCAACGCCCTGACCTGGGAAATCCTGTATATCAAGAAGCTGGAAGCCCGAAAGCTGCGCGCTGCGCATTGCCGTTTCTATCTCGTCACGGTAGCACTGAACCGCAAGCCTGCCCGAAGCCTTGAAAAACTCTCTCCACATATGGGCAAGGTGATTTTTTTCAAGGTCTGCCATGTATGCTTCATATGGAGTGTGCCGCAGCGCGCCCTTATATTCTGCGATTTCGTCAAAATCGGGATACATGGCGTACTGTCCCACCTCGTGCGAAATCACGGGAACATCGGGAACAAACTCGTCCGCTTCCTCGGCGCTTACGGTTTTCATCTCCGTGCCGTATTGTATCATAATCTCGCCGCCGACGCTTTCAAGCGCGTTTTTCTCGTTGATTATGGGGTCGTAGCAGTGCAGAGCGTTTGGCTCGTCTGTCTGTATATGTCCCTGCGGTGCGTCACACATTGCGTAGCTGCCGCGGATAAGGCGGTCGTGACCAAGGCGCACGCCGCTGAAAAAATCGTCCTCGTCAAGCACGCAGGGTACAAACTGGTAGTTATTTGAACCGCCAACATACATTTTATCGGGGCAAACCGCGCGGTAACCCGCAATAAGCTCGTTAAGGCGCTCCTTGCTGCCCCAAAGCTCGTTGCCCATGGACATCATCACAAATGACGGGTGATGTGAAAACTCGCGCAGAATACGGAAGCCCTCGTCACGCAGATATTCATGCTCCGCGCCGAACTCATCGGGGATTGTTCCCCAGAATGGAAGCTCAGGCTGCATATAAATGCCCATTATATCAGCCGCCTCAAAAGCCGCTTCGGGCGGGCAGCAGGTGTGGAAGCGGTAGTGATTTATACCGTATTCCTTTGCGGTGTGGAACACGTCCAGCCACGATTTTACATCGGCGGGCGCATAGCCTGTTTTGGGAAACGCCATGCCGTCATGCTTTCCGCGAAGAAAGGCTTCCCTGCCGTTTACCAGAAGCTTCTGACCATCGCCGCGCATTTCGCGCATACCGACAGTGACGGTTCTGCTGTCGCAGCCTATGGAAATCTGAAGCTTCAGCAGGTTAGGGGAAAACTCGTCCCACAGCGGAACATCATTCGGAAGTCCGATAGTGTATTCCAGCATGCCATTTTCGTAATCAGTCTGTGCTGCGGCATATTCTCTGCGCTCATCAAAAACGCGAAGCTGCACTCTGCCCTGCTGTCTGCCGCATATCTCCGCGCGCACAGAAAGAGTATGCGCGGTGATATTGGGAACAACATACACGGCTTCGGGATACGCTTCGCAGTATTGCAGCTCAATTCTGCCGATAATGCCGTTCCAGTTGCTTTGGGTATCGGGAGAGGTCATATGTCCGCCACCCGTGGGATATCCCGTATTTGCAATGCGCACGACAAGCTCATGCCTGCCCGCCGAAAGTCCGCCAAGGCCGAAACGGTGCGGCGCGCACAGCGAATTTCCGCAGCCGTATTCCCTGCCGTCAATATATACGGCACTCATTCTGGTGCGCTCAAGGAACAGCGAAAGCTGTTTATCCTGCATTCCGTCAGGAATTTCAACAGTTCTTCTGAACCACGCAAAGCCCTCAAACTTATGCACGTCTGTAAGAAAGCCGTACTCATGCTGCTTATTCTCACGGAAAAGTCCCGCATTTGAGGTGGAATTTGGCAGAACAATGCTGTCCGGATATGTCTGCGGGATTTGCGTACATTTTGTTTCGTCAAGATATACGTCCCATGCTCCGCTTAAATCAATTGTTGTCATAAAAATAATCTCCGTTCCGGTTTTAAGGCAATTTTCAGCGGTGCGGCAAAACCGCTTTTCACGGCGCAGCACCACTACTATATCATACAATATAATCGCCCAAATGTCAAGACGCAGAAAGCCCCGCGCTTTACACGCGGGGCTTGAAAATCTGCAAATATTTTCAATAAGGGGCTTGCCCCGTCATTTAACGTGGCAAGGGTTGGCTTTGCC